>CAKKQG010000329.1:0-6181 GCA_919901875.1 Anaerolineales bacterium | reverse complement strand
AACCTGTTGAATCGAAACCAACCACATCACCCGCGCCGTCACTTGCCGAGCGATTGACTCCACCACCTGCGGCGGTGAGCGCGCCCGCCAAACCAGCCGATGCCGGATTCAAACCAGTGAATCCATTCGCCTCGGCGGATGCGAAACCGCCGAGCGCACCCGCACCTGTATCGCCACCCGCTAGGGCGGATACCGGTGGCGCGTTGGTGAACTTCGCCGCCGGATCATCGCCTTCACAACCGGTAACGTCTTCACCGACAACCTCTATGTCGCGCCTCTCGGTCTCGGCGTTGAGTGATCCCCTGGCGCCAGGCGCCAGCGTTATTATCAGTGGTCTGCCGACACCGCCCGTTGTGGAACAAGAGGCGATGATCAAATTTTTGATCACCGATGCGCGCGTTGATGCGCTGTGGATACGAATTGATGACGTGGAGAAACGCGCCGTCGGCGACAACAATCTCGGCGCGGGAGACCGCCGCAAAGCGTTAGATAACATTCGCGGCGCGCGCAATTTGTTGTTGGGCGGAAAGCAGAACTATGAAGATGCTTTGCGTTATGTGGTTGAAGTGGAATCGGATATGGTTCAAGCCACACGGTTGAAGAGTTGGTCAATAAGCTACGGTGCGCTGTTGTTGATCTATAACCTCGCCTGGCTTGTGGCGTTGGGCGTAGGGCTGACCTATTCTAAGCAAGTCGCTACGTTCTTCGCTGGCACAGGTGTGGATCAAGTTTTCTTTATTACCATTTTGTGCGGCGGCTTGGGCGGCGTATCGGGCGCGCTTCGCTCGATGTGGGTGCATATCGCCAAAGATCGCGACTTCGATCCGCAATTCCTCATGTGGTATATCATCAACCCGATTCTAGGCACGGTGTTAGCGATCTTTGCTTATTGGGTGGCGCAGTTAGGTCTGGTCGCCGTCACCGGAACAGGCACCACTGGCAACGGCGTGTTTGTATTTTATGTGCTGGGGTGGTTAGTGGGCTTCCAACAAAATGTAGCCTATCAATTGGTGGAACAAGCGATCAAGATGTTCAAAAAAGATGATGTCGGTAAGGCGCAAGACGCGCCGACAAAGCCACCCTCAACCACAACCGAAATTAAACCTAAGTCTTAATTACAGACTGGAGATTAGCGAAAGAGGAGTCAGAGTGTTGTTACGCTCTGACTCCTCTTTATTTGTCTAACCCCTGTTGTTCCAATATGTTTTCTAAACGTCCTCTCGATTATTACATTCTGTGGGGTGTCGCCGCTATCTCGTTGTTGCTCAACCTCTATACCATCGCCTCTCTAATCTCGGTGCGCCAACAAGCCGGCATCGCCTTTGCTAATGCCGCCAAGAGTCTGGAAGCAGTTAAAACGAGCCGAGTGGAATACACGGTGAAGATCGATAAAGAGATTCCCTTTGCCGCCAACGTGCCGATCAATCTCACGGTGCAAGTCCCTATCAATCAAACGATTCCCCTCGACACCATCGTCAATGTCCCGATCCGCACCCCACTCGGCACCTTCCCGATTGACGTGCCGATCAACACGAAGATACCCATCAATTTCACGATTGACTTTCCGATCAACAAATCCTTCCCCATCGCCACGAATGTCCCCGTGAAAATGGATGTGCCGATTGTGATCAATTTAGGCGAAACCTCATTCGGGAAAAGTTTAGATGACTTGCAAGTGGTGTTGAACAAGCTAGCGAAAGAGCTGGGGCAATAAAAGATCAAGGATTGAAGATTTAATCCTTGCCGCATAATTTGTCAGGGCAGTTTCGACAATTGATCATAAGTGGCTGAGGCCTGCTCAGGCTGGCCATTCAGTTCGTAAGCCCGGCTCAATTGCAAATACAAATCACGGAGGTGCGACTCGAACGCCACGCCGGTAAGCGAGGCCTCCTGGGCTAATTGCCGAGCCTTCTCGAAATGAACCACAGCCTCGCCGGCCGCAGCCAGACGAAGCGCTTCTTGCCCGGCAGCCAGGCTATAGCGGAAAGCAGCCTCTGCCAATCCGGCGGTCAGAGCGTGGTGTGCCAACATCGCTGCAGACTCTCTAGCCGCTTCGAGGACATCCAGCGCGCGCCGATGGAAAAGCCGGCGACGCGCATCCCCCGCTTCGGTATAAACGACCTCCCAGATCATATGATGTGCGAATATATATACGCTGGCATCGTCAGCGTGCGCCGCTTCTAGCAAGAGATTGCTACTCACCAATTCGTCTAGCGCCGGCAGTCCTAAATCTTCTGCAACATTGGCGATAGCACATAAGCGCTCGAATGTGATCTGATGCTCGAGCGTGGCTCCGGCTGCCAACAGGGTAAAGGCATTAGGGCTGAGGCGATTCAGCCGAGAGCGGATCACAGCCCGCACGGTTGATGGGACGCGGACGGCTTGCCCAAGATCGTGATCGGCGTCCACCTCAAATGCCCATTTGCCATTTGTCTGCCGCTTGGGATGGAGCGCACCTCGTTCAAGTAAATCTTTCAAGGTCTCCATCAAATAGAATGGTTGCCCGCGCGTTTCGTTGAATACCCACTGCGCGAAGTCAGCGGCGGGCGGTGCCAACATAGATAGCACCATATCTACCGTATCGCCTTCACCTAAAGGATTCAGCGCGAGATGATATGGCTGCAACTCTCGCTCTATATGCGCTAGCCACTCGACAAGGTTTGCGCGTTGGGTTTGCGTAGGCGATTGTAAGGAATCTGATCGCAAGTTGACCAATAACAATACCCGCGCTGCGCTCTCGCGCCAGCGCCGGACGGCGTATTGCAACAAGTCCAGCGTCGCGCTATCAGCCCATTGTAGATCGTCCACGAACAGCACCAGCGGTGCCTTATTAGCCAGGGTCAGCGTTAATCGCACGAGTGACTCGAACAGCTGTGTTCGGTCTACTGCCGCCTTCAGCTGAACGAGGGACAATTCAGGGTAACGCTCGCGTAATTCGGGCAACAATTGACTCAGCGGCGCCAACCATTTTCCCTCTAACCAATCCCCCAGTGCATTTTCCCGTTCGAGCCGCGGGCGGAAAGCCTCGATCAACGGCTGATACGACATACGACTGCCGCTCTCAAAAGCGTTTCCGTGCAGCGTCTCGGCTCCCTGATCAACAGCCCAGGTCAAGAATTCCTTCGCCAGACGTGTTTTGCCGATCCCGGCTTCGCCGCGCAGTGTCACGACCTGCGGCTGGCCTGTGGCGGCATGTCCATAGCGCTCAATGAGCGCCTGATACTCAGCGGTGCGCCCAGTAAATAGGTTTTCCAAAAATTCAACAGGGGTATCGAGCCGCGCTAGCTCAGGCGCGGAGGGTGAGAGAGGATGTTGGGCGCGAATACGCACCGCCAGCGCTTCAGTGTCCGGCTCCGGTTCAACATTCAACTCAGCCGCCAGAACGGCGCGACACGCCTTATAGGTTTCCAGAGCCTGACCGCGCTCGCCAGCCGCAAAGTGAGCGCGCATCTTGCGCCGATAGGCAACCTCATTAAGCGCATCGAGGGCGATCCACTGTGCGGCGGTTTCGGCGGTGCTGGCGAGTTCGCCTTGAGCAAACTGGATTTCGGACAGCCGGTCGAGAATCAGACTCAGGCGGCGACTCCACATTTCACGTTGGACGGCGGCCCAATCGTCGAAGAGGGGCGCATTGCCAAGCGAAAACCCGGCGAGAAAATCTCCGCGATAGCAGGCAGCCGCCGACTGTAACAACGGCAGACTCGCCGGACTTTCCGGTGGTGTCCGGTTCGAACGGTCGGCGCGGGCTAAGGCGTAGGCGCGTTCGACTGTATGCAAGTCGAGGTGGATATCGGCATCCGGATTCAGTGCCAACGCATTGTGTGTGATTAAGATGTAATCCGTTTGAGTCTGACCGCTTGCCTTACGTAAAGCAGATTGCAGGTGACCGAGGGTGTTGCGGAGCGAGGCGTAGCTGCGTTCGGGATTTGCTTCGGGCCATAAGAGAGCAGCGAGATGTTCGCGCGGTTGCTCCCCGGACTCTAGCGACAGGTAAATCAACAGAGCCAGCGTCTTGCGCGTGGGAAACGTCAGCGATCTTTCGCCCAGGCGCACTTCGATCGAACCCAGTAAATGTATCTGTAATTGTGATGCGCGGTTTGCCACCTGAACGCTGCTCCTTGTGACGTTCTTGAGACTCCATCTGATTATACTCAAAGGTAAAAGAGTGGCGAGGCCGACTCACCAGCGACGATCTAAATTGGGTCGCGGGTCAGGTCTTGGTTCTGATTTGAAGATTGGACCCTGCAACAGAGAGAATATATAAATGCCCAGATCAAGCATACGCAAGATAATCGCTCGCCGCCCGCTGCGGGCAAAGCTTATTTTTAATGCAACCTCCGGTCATCCCGAGGAATCGCCGCAACAGCTTGTTCATATTTTGGCTGAGATGCAGAACCAGCAGATTTTGCCGGAAGTCTATATGGTGCGGGGAGATAGCCAAGTTGAAGTTGTGGTGCATGACGCTATTAAGGCAGGCATCAAACTGATCGTCGTAGCGGGCGGGGATGGGACGATTGACAGTGTCGCCGGATCTTTGGTAGGCAGATCGACGGTCCTCGGGATTATCCCTATCGGCACGCGCAACAATCTAGCTTTTAACTTAGGAATTCCTACAGGAATAGCAGAAGCTGTGGCGCTCTTGCGCGATGGCCGCTGCCTGAAGATTGATGTTGGAGATGTGCGTAGCGGACGAGTGAAGCGTTGGTTCCTCGAAGCCGCATCTATGGGTCTGCTCTCTGATCTCTATCCAGTTGCCGACGACATTCAACACGGCAACCTAACGCAGATTGGAGGGTTTCTTTCCACCTTGGTCACAGCCATACCCTCGCATTTACGTTTAACTTTGGATGGGCACGCGTCATTTGATACAACGGCACACTTAGTGTTAATTGCCAACATGCCGTTTCTGGGACCAAACTTTCAGATTGCCAACGATGTTTCTTTTAACGATAACCGTCTGGATGTGTTCGTATTTTCAGATATGAGTAAGCTAAACTTGATTACATACGCCATGCAATCCACGGGAGGCGCTGGGGGCGCGGCAGAGGATACGCGGATTAAGCATTACCGCGCTAAACATCTGACGATCAAATCGGATCCGCCAATGACCCTTCTATCTGATGGGATGCCATTAGGCCAAGGCAGCATTACAGCTCGGATTCACCGGCACGCCCTGACGGTTGTAGCTGGCGCTGTGCTTAGGGGCGAGACGGTCGCTTCACTAGTTACCGATCCCAAGGCGAAATCTGGTGGATAGTAAGAGCGAAATTCAGCCCACAGTAGATGCGCGCTTACCCGCGGAACAAGTCACCCCTTTTTGGTCTGTCTACGGCCGACGCGTATTGTTAGTAAGTCTGGTAGTTGGCTTAATTCTATTTCTCATTTGGCTACCAAGCGAGACCCGGGCAACGTTGTTGTTCGTGTTGCGCACTCAATGGATATTGGTCAGCCTGCTTGTCCTCTTTGCTCTGGTCGTTTTGTCTCTGGTGTGGACTGTTGGTCACCATTTGGATACACAAATCTTTCTGCTTTTTAACTTACGGGGTTATCACGCCAAATGGCTGGATCATCTCATGTGGCTGGCGACGCAACTCGGCAATATTGTGACCGCGTTCACGGTGGCTTTCGTATTCTTCTGGCTGAATTATCGCGACTTGGCAGTCGGGATAACCCTCGGCACGATCACGCTCTGGATATTGGTGGAGACCGTCAAGGCGCTGGCTGATCGGGCGCGCCCATTCCTGGTTCTCGAAGGCACACGGATCATTGGCTGGCGAGAACGCGGGCGGTCCTTTCCGAGTGGTCACACCGCTCAGACATTTTTCCTGGTGACGCTTTTATGTCAGCTGTTCCAGCCGGGTCTTTGGGGAACTATCGCTCTCTACGGGGTCGCCGCGCTGGTTGGTTTTACCCGGATGTACGTTGGCGCTCACTATCCACGCGATGTCATAGGCGGGGCAGCGTTAGGTTCTGTCTGGGGGGTTCTGTTTGCGCTCGGAATCCGTATTGGTTAAGTCCTCACCTTGAGCTATGGAACTGTCGAAGCCTCATTTGTCAATCTGACGTTAGCTAACCATCCTAAATATTTCTTGAGACGCTTTTGAGACTCTGCGTCGTTAGACTCCTTGTTAAGAGTCAGACTCGTTGTTGAGGAGTCAGACCCAAATCGCATGACCTATTG
>CAKKQG010000328.1 GCA_919901875.1 Anaerolineales bacterium | reverse complement strand
CTTCTGCCCAAACCCATCTTTGCGCCAGCGGTGATGTAAGCAATGTCGTCGGGTTTCAGGTTGAACCATTGTGTGGCATAACTGTCCACGGCAACAACGTCCTGGCTGACGGCAATCGTATTTATTTTCTTCACATCGTTGAGGCTGCCGCCTTGCGGTCCTCTTGCCATGAGAATCCGTATCCCATCCATCACGGTCAGCGTTGGTTTAATTTTGGTGTTCAAATCGGCGATACGTTGTCCCAAGTTGTGATGAAGGACATCGCGATCCACAATGACGCCCATGAAATTTTTCATGCCCAGCGTGAGCCTTGCCGCCGCGTGGTGTTTGGCAATCGGCACGTTGATGATCACATTGTCGGGTTTTAAAAAGTCATCGTAAATCTCCGACTCTTTCAACTCCAGCGCGTTCTGCAATTTCACTTTGGTGTATTTAAACGCCGCCATATATTCCATCTGCCCGCCCGCTGCTTTCACTTCTTTCTCAACGCCGCTTTGGGTGTAGGCTTGTTGCTGCGTGCCATCAAAAGGAAAATCCATCACGCGCACACGCTTGGCGCCCGCTTCGAGACACAACTTAACAATTCCGCCAACCAGCCACGGATTTGTGGTGGCGGCATACTCGTAGCTGCGATAGCCCACGCACATATTCGGTTTGATGATCACCTCCGCGCCTTTTTTGACGAACTTCTCCATGCCGCCCATCGCTTTCATCGCTTGACGGATCATCTCTTCGGGGTTCTCGCCTCGCGCTACAACCAGCTCGGGTATGGGTTTCGGAGTCGCGGTGGGTGCAGCAGTTGGAACAACAGTGGGAAGCGGAGTGGCAGAGGGTGGAACAAGAGTCGGCGGCGGAAGCGGCGTGCGAGTCGGGGGCGCCGCCGTGGGTGCGGGAGCAGGTTGTCCGCATCCACTGAGTAACGCGCCGCTTGCGCCTGCGGCGATCACTTTCAAAAAATCACGACGGGATAGTTTAGACATAGTCTCTCCTCTTTTTTGCTAAATTAAATTGCAACGGCTCATGCTGTCATCGCTAACAGCGTACGATGCACAGAGGCGACAATCGCAGTGTCATTTATCCTTTTTGTGATATGTGATATG
>CAKKQG010000327.1 GCA_919901875.1 Anaerolineales bacterium | reverse complement strand
GTTAGTTATGGAGAGATCGCTATGAACTTCCCGATGGAATACCCCATCTTTCAATTTTTTTATTGGATCATCAATACGCCCAGCCTGGGAGGGATTATTGCCTCGCTCGTCGGCGGCGGATCCGTCTTGGCATATTTCCTCACCCTGCGTTGGATAGCCGAGGGCGGGCGCGTTGGCGACTCCGAAACATATAGCTATCCCACACCGGCATTGCATCACCACGAGTCGGAATAACTGGACTTGCACAACATAAGATGATTCCATCACGAATGACTCGAATGAGCGAATACCACGAATTTTTTCATTGTCCCATTCGTTAAATTCGTATATTCGTGACATTCGTGATTAAAGTGCGTAGTCCCTAAATAAATTTAATTGCCAGAGAAAATTGCTCTCATCATCGCGCGTGTTGCATTTACCGTGAGTCCCTCACGTACCACGTCCCGGTACGGGCGGTGGGCCGAGACGGCGTCAAAGAGAGCGTGACGCAAATGCGAATCTCGCTCGGCAGCGCGCAAGACAATATCCATCAAACCAAAACGTGAAGCGGTGATCGTCAGTTGGCGCATCACACGCCCGTAAGGCAAATCGTCAATGATGTCGGAGTTGGCGCGATAATAGTTTTGAAAGGCGCGAGACGAAATGCCATCGCGCAAGATCACCTGCGCCGCCCGGATCCCGGTTTGAATCGCCGACGTCACGCCCTTCCCCTTAAAGGCGCGCACCAAACCGGCGGCGTCACCCACCATCACAAAACGATCACCGAAAAAGTTGTGCGCCAAGCCGCGCGGGAATCGTCCTTTGAAGAATCGCAAATCATTCGCGTCGAATCGTCCGGCGTTTTCAAAATTTGGCAGAGAACATCTCACTTGTGGCATCGCTAGAAAAGCCGACATCAGATCGGCGTCAACCGAATCACCGGCGATGTTGATTGTCAGATGATTCCCTTTGGGAGTGATCGCGCCAAACTCGATGCGCGGTGACGTGGGCAAGAACGCATGGATGCGATTACCAAATCGAATCATGCCCTCGTCGCCGGGGTGATATTTGGTGACAACCGAATTGAGCGCGAGGGGAGGGCGATAGCCGACTGCGTTTTCAAACAGGACGCCGCTGCCTTCGTCCATGCCAAACGCGCCGACGACCACCTCCACCTCGCGCGGCGTATTCTCGGTGTAGATCACCACGCGGTCAGCATGAAATTCAAACGCCGTGACGCGAGCCGGCAGCACCTCCACGCCACACTCGCGCGCGGCGTTAAGCATGTAGGCGTCGAATTGCACACGGCGCAATGCTACCGAAGGTTCCGTTTCGCCATCAAGAATGATCTCGCGCCGCGCCCCGTGCAAAATATATCCCGTGATCGCGCTGCGGCTCAAGGCATGAGGAAAAGGAATTTTTAGATCGCGCTCGATGAGATCGGCAATGGGCGGCGACAAAACACCGGCGCACTGATTATGATGCTGCTCACCGGCAAATTGCTTGCCCTCCATGATAACCACCCGTGCCTCGCGTCCCAAAGCGCGTGCGCCCTGTTTGATGGCAATTGCTGTTGCCACGCCGCCCGGTCCGCCGCCGATGATGCCGACACGCCCGCCATCTTGTAAGGGTCCCAAATGAGTTTGTTTCATTTTCCACGCCAACCTTTTAGCGCGCCTTGCCACAGCGCGCGCAGCGCCGGATAACTCAGCGACAGTTGAAAAATTTTCTGATACGATTCGTCGCCGGTGAACATTCCCCATAATACCCGGGCGTGAATTCGATCAGCCGTTGGTAGATCGATCTCAGAAAGAATCGCCCGCCGCCAAGCATTCAGCAAAAAAGGTGATCGTTGTGTGAGTGACCACAAGCGGAATATGAATTGACCATATAAATTATCATTGGCGATATGCTGCTGGGTCGGATGATACCCTGAGGCAAAATCGCGCCGCGAGATTCCATGTTGAATTGCCGTGCGGGCTGCCGCCTCGGCCGTGGTGAACGCCGCCCCTATTCCATCTTTGTACAACCGTGTCACGGCGGCGTCACCGACGATCACCAATCGCTCATCATAACATTTTGGCGCGGCAGAGATGGCGACGCGCGGCGTGCAGCCGCATAACGCCGGAGTCCCTTCGGGGAATAATTTTGTCAGTTTATTCCCTTCTAAAAAATCGCTGATGGCATCCGGTGGCAAGCCGCGCCCCAATAAAGAAATGTTGGCGTAACGACCTTTTGGAATCAGCCCTCCAAAAATTAATTCCTGCGGATGATCAAAAAAAATGTGAACGCGATCTGTTAGAAACCCGCCCGGCAATGGTATTTCATCTTGCGCCATGATCTCGGTCTGCGGCGGTTGATAGTGCCATGCCGCCTCGAGTGGTGCGCGGTTATTGACGCCGGTCGCCACCACCACAAGATCCGCTTCAAGTTTTTCGTGAGCCGTGGCAACGACCGGGCGCTCGCTGCGCTCGCCGCGCGTGATCGTTTGCACGCGCGCCCGCCGAATCTCTGCGCCATGTTCCCGCGCCTGATTCAATAACCAACCGTCAAATGAATGGGGCGCGGGCGCCGTGCCTAAACGGGGTCCGCTGCCGCGATAGACGCTGAGGCTGCGTCGTCCGCTGTTAGGGCGATTCAAAAGAATCTCGGCTTCGCCCAAATGCAAAACGTAAGCGTTGAGTTCGGCTTGGATCACATCGGCTGGAAGTTCGAGTCCCAGTGTTTCTAAATTGTGTACAAGAGTCGAAGAGAGAATCCCGGCGCACTTATTACATCCACCGGGACCGGGGCGATTGAAATCGCGCGCTTCAAAGATGATGATCTCCAGATTCAGATTCGCCTGTGCCGCATAGCGCAGCAAGTGTAACGCGGCGAAGCTCCCGGCAGGCCCGCCGCCGACGATCACTACCCGGCTGTCATTCGTCAGGTGCATCTCTCTCTTAGATTGAATCGCCATCGGTACTATCATATACTGACTGTCAATCCTAACAAAGATGAAGATGGTATACGCCATTTAGCTCATGCCGTTTAGCAGTGTGTTGTATATGATAGATAACGTAATGACAATGTCTCTCTACTCAACATAGAGGCACTTCGTCACTTACGAAAATGGTAGAGATGAGGGAAAGTTATATCAGCGTTGCGATGCACCGCAGCGAATGGTTTGAGGAAACATAATGAGTCACAAAATTTCTAAACGTCAAATGCTACGTCAAAAGCAAGCGCACAAAATACCAACGCCGCTTTTGCTTTCGTTACTAGGTGGAGTGATAGTGATCGGCGTGATCCTCTTTGCTATCTTCGGCAACGCGCCTGCACCCAAAGCGGCGATTGAAGTTAACGGCGCGCCGCGCTTGAAGGTAGATAAAGAGAAAGTGGAACTGGGTGACCGCAAATTGGGCACCGATGTCGAAGTCTCTCTTGAAGTGACTAACGTCGGCGATCAACCGTTACGCTTCGCGGAGACACCTTACGTCGAAGTCGTCGAGGGGTGTTGACCGCCTACTCC
>CAKKQG010000326.1:8653-11227 GCA_919901875.1 Anaerolineales bacterium | reverse complement strand
TCTTTCCAAGTGAACCACGAGCGGCGCTCGTGCGTCTCGGTATTCAACGCTACGAATAAATCAGGTGCGATACATTTCTTGGGATCGCCTTCTTCGTAATACATCAGCATGTTGGCGCCGACATAGAGGTTGCGATTTTGAAAAAAGATACGCAACATAGTTAAGAGATAAGCGATCACCGTAACGTGGATACCGGTTTCTGCCATAGGTTGCCCGTCCGATTCGGGATATTCAATTTGGTTAAAGACGTAAGGCGGCGGAGGCGATTTGACGACCATAGACGCAACTAATGTAAATGAAGATAGGGGTGAAAGTCAATGAGGAAATTCCGTTGCTCAAGCGATTGAAATCGCCGCAACACAAGGCAAAACCCGCCTACGCGGGTTTAAACCGCTACAAACGTCCCAGCCTCATCCCGCTTCGCAACACGCATCTCCACCACCGCATCCAAATTCAACTTGCCATAGATATGCGGAAAAAGAATTGAGTTGAGCGGCGAATCAGGATCGGGTTCGGGATGAGCGGGAGGTTCGTATTTCACTTTAACTTTCACTTTGCGCGGATCGATCACCAAGATCAACACATCACCTATCACGTTTTTGTAAAAGCGATTGGCAACGCGCAGCATCACTTCCGGTTCTTTGGTGCAGTGGATGAATCCCTCTGTCGTTAAACTCTCGGTGACATACACGCCGCTTTTTTCTTGCGCGCGAAAATGATCAACAGGCGTGATGTGCAAAATGAGTTGAGCCTTCCACTCACTCGCGCGGCGCTCCATCTCGCGCACAAAATCGGTCTTCGCTTCGGCGTAGTCGAGCGTGTTATCGAACTGTGTTGCTAAATCTTCTTTTAATGCTTCGTAGGCTTTTGCCTCATCGGGGTGGGCGCGCAGGTAATCACGAAAATTAAGATGTCGGGCGATCTCCGCGTTGCCCGACTGAAAGATGTGAACATGATAAGCGCGGACTCCGTTCACATCTTTGGTGAAGAAGCGGCGTAAGGGGATGCCGTTTTCGCCGCGCGGCGTGTAACCTAACATCACCATCTCACCGTTGAGCGAATCGATCTTCTCAATGTTGCGGACTTCAGGCAAGATGTCAATCACCGGCTTCGCCTTGATTCCGTTAATCGCCGTGCTGCCGACATGGTGAATAGCAACTAACTCATCGCCCAACGCTTGCGCAATGAGTTGAGATTCTTTTTTAAATTCTTCGAGCCACTGCGAGTTGTGAGGGACGAGGAGGATGGGGCGGGGCATTTAACAAGGGATGCAGTTCATGCAACAAATTTTAAAACTACTGGTATCTTTGGCGGTCACTGTTTACGAATCAATGTAGCATACATCTCATCCCATTCCAGCCATGCCAGATCAAAATCGCCGCGCGAGACGGGTGTTGGCGCGTTTGGAAACGCCGGGTCATTGAGATAAATCATTGTATCGTCCAACCCTACAACTACAACGGCGTGACTGCGATCATCATCCCAATAAGGTAATTCACCCGTCATCACAAAAGCAATGCAAGGACGGTTGTTCGATAGATGTTGATAGAGATCATCGAATGTGCCACGTTGATAAATCACGGTGAGATTAAGAGATTCGAGTTTGCGAATTTGCGATGCAAGCGTCCCGATATCGCGAGTCCCCAAAATGTTTTTTACACGCTCAAAAGAAATCGAGACGCCCAGATACCCTAACAACATTAGAGCGCAAGCAGGCACGCAATCAGCCTCTTCTCGTTGATATACGTGCGCCACTTGCAATCGAACAGGATCCGCCATTGAGCCGATTACCCTTTATCCTCTGGCACAACTAACAGGGGCGCGGGCGGGATATCTTTAGGTATAAACTCAGCCGGCATTTGTTTAAGTTTAAACGGCGGCAAGTAAGGCACAATTTTCTTTTCGATATGTTCAATGATTGCTTGCTTGGCGTTTTCTAAATCCAACATCTCGCCTGTGCTGGCATCCACATTGACTACGCCAATGTTGCTGTATTTAGGCGAACTGGCAAAGGCAATATAAACCGGCACGCGCCACATATAGCGTTCGCCCACCACAAAGATAGGCGGGTCAGCATCGACAAACATATTAATGTTGTCGCGCAACCACCAACGCACTTTGTAATGCGCCTCTTTGGCAGTGATCACTATTTCCACTGATGCTTGGATATTTAATTCCAACTTCCCTTTTTCAGGGAGAGTGTAGTTATCGAGAATGATTGTCATTGCTACCTTCCTCTCCAAATCATTATAAGGCACGTTGTCAACGCGCTTCCCCTCTTTTAATTCTCCTCAACTTTTCGATTCACAAACGTCTTAGCAAATTCCACAAAGCGATAGACATCGTTGAAGTTGCTGACCAAGCCTACCGAGACTCGCACCGCGCCGGTGCTTTTCGCGTCAATGCAGCGACGGAAGTCGTCAATGGTCAACGCATCAGGGCGTTTGATGAAACATGAGGTGAGTTCTTCGGCGGAGATTCCGAGAGCGAGTTCACCGTCGCCGGGGTTGCAGAAACAACCGGTGCGTAGTGAGATGTTCACTTTGTTTGCTTCGGCTTCGATGTAGCGATGAT
>CAKKQG010000326.1:0-8553 GCA_919901875.1 Anaerolineales bacterium | reverse complement strand
CCGGTGCGTAGTGAGATGTTCACTTTGTTTGCTTCGGCTTCGATGTAGCGATGATCAATAAACCAACCTCTTGGATCAAAAAAGTTCATGGTGATCGTGCCGCCGCGATTTTGCATATCCGTGGGTCCATAAATTTTGACAACGGGGTTGCCGCCATTGTGTTTTAGTGAAACGAGTTCCTTTAACAACCAATCGGCGAGACAGGTGACGCGGGTGTGAATCGTTTCGATGTTGATAGCGGCAATATGTTTCAACCCGATCTCAATGGCGGGAATGCCAAGATAATTTAAAGTCCCATCTTCAAAGGCTTCCGCGCCGTCGTGCAAATAATGTTTGTTGCCTTGCACCGAAGCCACCGTGATCGTGCCACCGGCGAACCACGGGCGATGCAGTTTTTTCAACGCACTCTTGCGAGCGATGAGGCAGCCGAGTCCGGTGGGATAGCCGAAAATTTTATAGAACGAGAGTGTGACGAAGTCGGGATGGTAAAGGCTCAAATCGAGGCGGTTGGTGGGGATGAAGGCGGCGGCGTCCAACAGCACATCCCAACCTTTGGCGTGGGCGACCTCGATCCATTCAAGTGAATGTTGCACGCCGGAGAAATTCGATTGAGCAGGATAGGCAAACAAATTATGCGCGTTTGGATCGGCGCGATCTAAATTTTTGTTGAGGGCGTTTTCATCAATGCGTAAATCGGGCGGCAGGGTCGGGGTGTAGGTGACGGTTGCCCCTTTGGCGTGAGCAAATTCGCGGATGCCGTTGACCGAGTTGTGATTATCAAAGGTGAGCAGATAGTGTCCATCTTTATTGAAGGGATAGGACTCGCCGACAATTTTTAATGCGCCACTTGCGTTTTGCGTGAAGATGGCGATGTAGTCATCGGGCGAGGCGTTGAAGTATTGGAGGAGGTAGGCGCGGGCGTGTTCGATGAGATGCGTGGCGACGATAGAGGTTGGGTTGGTGGAGTGCGGGTTGCCGAAAACATTGTCGAGCAAAAGTTGCGTGTGCGCTTTCACTTGCGAGTCGGCGTAAAGTCCGCCGCCGGTGTAATCGAGATACACATGATGTGCTTGATCGAGTCGCACATACTCTCTCGCTCGTAGCGCATCAAGATGGCGCGTGCGTTGATAGTCGGGATAGCGACTACAGAAAGTGTCTTCAAGTAATTGGTAATTCGTAGTGGATGGAGCGGTCATAGTTTGGTCTCCTCTGTGCGTGTTATAGTTTACCATCCCACTTAACGGAGTCATCTCATGTCATTCGATCTTAAACGTATTCGTTCTCAATTTCCTTCTCTGCATATTAGCGACAACGGCAAGCCAAGAATCTTTTTAGACAACCCCGGCGGCACGCAAGTGGCAAAGCAAGTGGCGGATCGGATGGATCATTATCTGCTTCACAACAATGCTAATCACGGCGGCGCGTTTCGCACTTCAATTGATTCGGATGAGGTGCTGCACGAAGCGCACGCGGCGATGGCAGATATGCTCAACGCGAACTCGCCTGACGAAATTATTTTTGGAGCGAATATGACCACGCTTACTTTCTCGGTGTCGCGGTCTCTGGGGCGGTGGCTTAAGCCCGGCGATGAAATCGTGGTGACGCGACTCGATCATGACGCCGACATTACCCCTTGGACGATGATGGCAGAAGATCGCGGCGCGGTGGTGCGTTGGGTGGATGTGCGCGAAGAGGATTGCACGTTGGATATGGCGGACTTTGAAAGTCAGATCAACGAGCGCACAAAAATTGTGGCGTGTGGTTATGCCTCCAACGCGGTGGGGACGATCAACGATATTCAAAATGTGATCGGTATGGCGCACGCGGTGAAGGCGTTGGTGTTTGTGGATGCGGTGCAGTATGCGCCGCATGGACCGATTGACGTGCAGAAACTTGATTGCGATCTTCTTGCCTGTTCTGCCTACAAATTTTTTGGTCCTCACGTGGGCATTGTGTATGGCAAATATGATCTCTTGGATCGTTTGCAATCTTACAAGGTGCGCCCCGCCGATAATAAACCACCCTACAAGTTTGAGACTGGAACGCAGAATCACGAAGGGTTGGCGGGGACGCTTGGTGCAGTGGAGTATTTATCTTGGTTGGGCGAGGAGTTTGGTCGGGGCTTCGAGAGTCAGTTTAACGGAATGAGTGGACGAAGGTTGAAAGTTCACGCAGGAATGGCGGCATCACTTCAGTATGAGCAGCTATTGAGTGAACGTTTAATCAACGGGTTGAGTCAGATTCCGAATCTAAAAATTTGGGGCATCACGAATCCGAATCAATTGGATCGCCGCGTGCCGACTGTCTCATTTACGCTCAAGGGTTGGGCACCGAGAAAGATCGCCGAGAAGTTGGCGGAGCAAAACATTTTTGTGTGGGATGGCAATTACTATGCGTTGGCGATTATGGAGCGGTTGAAACTGCAAGAGGGCGGTGGCATGGTGCGCGTGGGCGCGGCGCATTACAACACGGTGGATGAGGTGGATTGTTTGGTGGAGGCGGTGCGGGGCTTGCAATAAAAATGAACAAGCGATTGGGTGAGGGGGGACACCCAATCGCTTGTTCGTAGATAATTGTATCCACAAAATATGAAAAGTCAAGCACTAATTTTTGTTTTAATCTTTCTATTATGTAGTCGTATAGGGTTTCAAGGAAAATAGGCTTCTTTAAGAAGTGCCCCAGGCGCGAATTGAACGCGCAACCTCTGCCTTAGGAGTGCATCGCTCTATCCTTTGAGCTACTGGGGCGATATTCTGATTATAGCAAACATCCCACAGACCTCCGAGTTCTTTAAGAACTCGGAGGTCTGTGGGATGTTTTAGTCGATCACTTCTTTTACAGCATATACGACTACGGGATCGCGTCTGCCGTGTAAGACATGTTCTTCTAGCTGCTCTGCCTTCACTTGGGAGCGCACCAAGTGATAGGTTACTTCACTAATCAAAATTTCTCCGGCGTGAGCGATCTCCTGCAATCGTTTGGCGATGTTCACGGCGTCGCCAACGGCGGTGTAATCCATGACTTTTTCCGAGCCAATGTTGCCGACGGTGGCGTCTCCGGAGTTTAGGCCGATGCCCAACCCAAGATGCTGCATGACGTTTGATTCTTTAGCACGTAGTTCAGCAAACATCCGACGCATCTCGACCGCCGCCTTGACAGCGCGGAAAGTGTCGTCGCCATCAGAAATGGGCGCGCCCCACAATGCCATGATGCAGTCGCCGACGTATTTATCAAACGTCCCTTGATAATCGAAGACGGTGCGCGTGAGCTGGGAGAAAATATGGTTGAGCGTTTCTACCACTTCATTCGCGGGGCGTTTTTCGGTGAAGGCGGTGAAGCCGCGAATATCGGCGAAGAGGGTGGTGATGAATCGGGTCTCGCCGCCGAGTCGCAAATAGCGATCGGGATCGGTGAGGATGGTTTGAACGACGCCTTCCGCCATATAGCGAGTTAGCACTTGACGCAATAAGGCGTTGCGTTCTTCGACGTCATCGTGCAGCGATTTGATGCGCAGCAATGATTTGACGCGGGTGAGGAGGAGAATGGAGTTGAAGGGTTTGCTGACAAAATCATCTGCGCCGGCCTCTACCGCTTGGATTTTTTCCTCATCGCCCTCCATCGCCGTGACCATTACGACTGGCACAAACTGAGTGAGAGGATTGCTCTTGAGGTGGCGGCAGACTTCGTAACCGCTCATGCCGGGCATCTGCACATCGCACAAGACTAAATCGGGCGGGTTCGATTGAGCGATCTCTAAAGCTCTATCGCCATTGTTGGCGAGCAGACATTCATACCCTGCATCTTTGAGATAGACCTCAATCAATTCGCGGTTCAGCCAGTCGTCATCTACGACCAGAATTTTTCGCGCCTCAGATTTGACATCGTTGCTCATAATATACCCGCGATAATCTTACTCGCGCCTACCCGATATGGCAAATGCCCGTTTTAAAAAACTTCCGAAGTCTTTGCGGTTGGCGCGACTTCGGAAGTTTTGGGGTTACTTGATCTCGCCTGTGGCGAGGGCTTGTTTTACTTCGCCGATCAACTGCGTGATGGGAATTTCACGTGGGCAAGCGTTGGTGCAGTTGAAAGCAGTGCGGCAGCGCCACACGCCCATTTGCTGGTTCAACACTTCCAAGCGTTCGGCGGCGGCGCGATCACGGCTGTCGAAGATGAAGCGATGGGCTTGAACAATGGATGCCGGTCCGACGTATTCATCGTTCGACCAGAACGACGGACACGAGGTGGTGCAGGCGGCGCACAAAATACATTTGGTGCCTTGATCATATCGCTCGCGGTCCACGATGCTTTGCAATCGCTCGCGTCCATCGGCGGGGGCGGGTTCATCGTTGACAAAGAACGGCATCACCGAGCGATAGTGAGCGAAAAACGGTTCCATATCCACGATTAAATCTTTGATTACTTTGAGCCCCAAGATCGGTTCTACAGTGATGGTGTCGCCGTCTTTCTTGACAACATCCTGCATCAACACTTTGCAAGCTAACTTGTTCTGCCCGTTGATTCGCACCGCATCCGAGCCGCACACGCCGTGCGCGCACGAGCGCCGTAAATTAAATGTGCCATCCTGAAACCACTTCACCTGATGAAGCGCATCCAACACACGATCCGTTGGTTCGACATCCACCTCATACTCGCCCCACCATGGTTTGGAATCTTTTTCGGGGTTGAAGCGTTTTATTTTTAAATGGATTTTCATAATAGACAGTGATCAGTTATCAGTAAACAGTTATCAGTTTAAAGCCGCTGATTACTGCTCACCGATTACTGTTTACTAGTATTTCCGTTCCTTCGGTTGATATTTGGTGATGACGACGGGCTTCTTGTCAAAGCGGATAGCACAATCGGTCACGGCGACATCACTCTTGCCATCGGCGCGATACGCCATGCTGTGTTTCAACCAATTGACGTCGTCGCGCTTGTCATAATCTTCGCGGGCATGTCCGCCGCGAGTCTCGGTGCGGTTCAACGCCGCCGCCGCGGTGACCTCAGCCAGATCGAGCAGGCAGCCAAGTTCATACGATTCGAGAACATCGGTGTTGAAAATTTTTCCGGTGTCGTCAACTTTGAGATTCTTAAAACGCTTCTTCAGCTCGCGGATGCCGTCAACGGCTTTTTGCATGTCGGGCCCATTGCGGAACACGCCGACATAGTTGGTCATTAGATTCTGCATGTCGTTGCGGATGTTCGCCGCGCGTTCGGTGCCTTTGCTGGCAAGAATGCGATTAAACTCGCCGATGGTGTCATTCGCCGCAGTGGGCGAGAGGGGCGCAAAGTTCGCGCTTTTGCAAAACTCTGCCATGTGCTTGCCGCCGCGCCGACCAAAGACGACGATATCAACCAGAGAATTAGTGCCGAGTCGGTTCGCCCCATGAACAGACACACAGGCGCATTCGCCCGCCGCGTAGAGTCCGCTCACGATCTTATTGTTATCGGCTAACACCTGCCCATCCACATCGGTTGGAATGCCGCCCATCGCATAATGCGCGGTCGGTTGAATCGGCACGGGCTGAGTCATCGGGTCAACGCCGAGATAGACGCGGGCAAATTCGATGATGTCGGGCAACGCCTTTTCGAGATGCTCTCGAGTTACCTCTTTGCCGCCCGGTCCACTCTTGTGTTTATTGATCACTTCGGGACGGAAATCCATGTAGACATAATCTTTGCCGCCGATGCCGCGTCCGGCGCGCACTTCTTCATAAATATAACGACTGCAAATATCACGCGGCGCTAAATCCTTGAGCGTGGGCATGTAGCGTTCCATAAAGCGCTCACCTTTATCGTTGATGAAGATCGCGCCTTCACCCCGCGCCGCTTCGGAGAGCAAGATGCCGAGCTTGTAAATGCCCGTCGGATGGAATTGAAAAAACTCCATGTCTTCAAGGGGAAGTCCGCGCCGATAGATCGCCGCCACCGGATCGCCCGTAAGGGTGTGGGCATTCGACGACACCTTGAACATTTTGCCGAACCCGCCCGAAGCGATCAACACCGCTTTGGCGTGGAAGACGTGCACTTCACTATCGGCAATGTTGATCGCCACTACGCCACGACACACGTTGTCTTGCACGATGATGTCGGTGACGAAGTATTCGTTAAAGAAATTAACTTTTTGCTTGATGCAGTTCTGGTACAGCGTCTGCAAGATCATGTGACCGGTGCGGTCAGCCGCTTTACAGGCGCGCATCACCGGCTTCTCGCCGAAGTTGGCGGTATGACCGCCGAATCGGCGTTGCTCGATCTTGCCATCGGGTGTGCGATCAAATGGCAATCCCAAATGTTCGAGTTCAAGTACGGCGTCAATGGCGTCCTTCGCCATAAATTCTGCCGCGTCCTGATCAACGAGATAGTCGCCGCCTTTAATCGTGTCGTAGGCGTGCCATTCCCATGAGTCGGGTTCCATGTTGCCTAGCGCGGCGGCGATGCCACCTTGTGCCGCGCCGGTGTGTGAACGTGTAGGATACAGTTTCGTGACGACGGCGACATTCACGTTTTTACTGGCGTGGAGCGCTGCCATTAAACCAGCACCGCCGGCGCCGACGATCACCGCGTCAAATTGATGATGTTGAGTCAAACTAGCCTCCTGATCTTTCGCGCCACAATGTTTCAAGCGCGCGAAAGTTATCTTGAAATTCGATAGGGTCCTGCCGCAAACTTTCTTGTCCAAAGCGCGGCAGAATGTCTTCAAAACAATTCCGTAATTGCGTCCATTCAATCTGACCCGCCTGTAAAAGAGTTAACACATCTTCCATATCTTGCACTCGTCCACGTTCGATCTTGCTTAACGTTACGCTATAAAGGTCGAAGTGAAATACATCCAATGAGCCAAAACGTGCAATGAACTTGTGCCGCGTCTCATAACCTTTCGGCAAAGGAATGAAATCTGCGGGTGACGCTTCTTCAACATTGATTGCCAAACTGTCCTTGAGATCACGAATGATTCGGATCATCTCGCCATGATCGTTGGGCGCAATGTCAATGACAATATCAATATCCAGCGTCTGTTCGCGCAAACTTTCAAACACCAATGTTGTGCCGCCCACCAAATATAAACGCGCTGGGCAACGGGAGCGCTCGCCCAAGGTCTTCAAGAACAGCTCAATGCGAGAGCGGTCAACGCGTGGGCGTAGACTCATGACGTGACCGCTTTAATTTGAGACTGGCAAATACGAGATCAACCACTCCGTGATAGGCTGAGAGGTGATTGAAGCACAAAGATGATTGACTGGCGTGCCAATTAGCTAAGGCATATAACCCGGCTTTGCCATATTCATCTTCAGGGGATGGCAAGCACAACTCGGCTGAAAAATAATCTATTAAGGGTTTTATCGTCGGCACATAATGACTGAGTCGTATCCGCCACATAGTTTGCAAGTACATAGCGGCAGTATAAAACGCAATCAGTTCTTGCCGCGCTGTGCCGTCCAGCCGATCTCTCAGCCGAAGCACGAGCGTATTCAATTCGGGATTAAGGAAAAATAGCGCGATGAGCGCTTGCCGCAGGCGGGAGTCGGAATGTGCGGCGAGGGAACAGATGAGGGTCTCATCATCTACTATTCTGTCCGCGGCGGCGTCACTCGGGGTCAAATAATCCACGCCGCGCGCGCGCAATAACGCCACTAACAAGTCGCGGTCTTCACTCACTTGCTTACTCCACCCACAATTGCTGTGGCGCCGATGACGGAAATGACCAGCCACAAAATTAAGATTGCCCAACTGACGACTCGTTTGGTATTTTCGTTATGAATGAAATCGTTGGCGACGTGACGCAGACCGTTCATGCCATGGGCGAAAGCAAACGCCAACAGCGCGGCATCGTAGATGCGCCAAAAGCTGTACCACGTTGCCCATTCTCGCCGCACGTATTCAAGATCAATGTCGTGAACGCCGATCACCACATCCTTAATCAAAATGTGTCCCCATGCTAACGGGATCAATAACACCCCGCTCCAGCGCATGAATTGCCACATACGCGTATCCCATGTTTTTGGAACGGACACTTTGCGAACAGTGGGAGTTGAAGCCATAACGGTCATAGCTATTTACCTCCCAACAACGGCAGGATGCTGTGCGTGTATAAACTGTTGCCCATAATGATCGCCGCCGGCAGCCACGCCAGAAATGTGGCGACATAAATGAGAATGTTGGCGCGTCCTTCGTTTTTGTGATTCCACAAGTGAGGCCAGAAATCGAAGATGATGATCTTCAAGCCGTTCATGCCGTGATAGAGAACTCCCGCCACCAGGGCGATCTCGCCCAGCATAAACAAGGGATGACGATAAATTTCCATAGCGTGTTTGTAGAGTTCAGGAGCGAAAAAAACGAAAGAAGTATCCACAATGTGGATGGCGAGGAAGAGTAGCGTGCCGAGTCCGGCGAGGCGATGAAACTGATACGACCAATTTCCAACGCCGCCCTTGTACCACAACCCTTGCCACAGGGTATTGATGAGCGTTGCCATAGAATAAGCCTCCAATGAGAGTTAAGAGCAAAAAGATTGTAGCATAAAGAGTATCAAAAACTTCGCGTCGTCTCGTT
>CAKKQG010000325.1:1929-6853 GCA_919901875.1 Anaerolineales bacterium | reverse complement strand
TGGATCGCACATTGCAGCAAGCGCGGAATGGGATTGAGGTGTTGAAGGCGAGACGAGGGGGATAGGAAAAAAAGGAAATACCAAGAAACAAAGGAAAGGTGCAACTGACGTTGCGCCTTTTTTTAATCCTAACTCCCCTATGCTATAATCCCCGCGCTCTCAAAAAAATTTTTCGCGGCTGCACCAGCCGCGTGGCAGTAGGAAGGAAATTCCCCGTTGAAGATCGAAAAAGAAAATCTCGAAGAGACGTGTGAAGTCAAACTCACCGTTGAAGTTGACCCCGAACAAATCGAAGCGGCAAAGCGAATCGCCGCGCGCAAGATCGCCCAAAAACATAACGTCCCCGGCTTTCGCAAAGGCAAAGCCCCGTACGAGATCGTCCTGCGCACCTTTGGCGATGGCGCCGTCCTCGAAGAAGCCCTCGACGACTTGGGGCAGAAGGCTTACGAGCAAGCGTTAAAAGAATCAGAGATCGATCCTGTTGCGCCGGGCGCGTTGATAGACTTCAAGAAAGACCCCATCACGTTTATCTACAACGTGCCGCTTCGCCCCGAAATTGATCTCGGTGAATATCGCAATGTGCGCCTCGGTTTCACTGAACCCGAAATTACCGATCAGGCTCTCGAAGATACAATGGAACGATTGCGCGAGACGCAAGCCATCCTCGAACCGGTGGAACGACCTGCTCAACTCAGTGATGTCGTCACTGTGGATGTGAGCGGAGTCGCCAAACCCATCGCCATCGAAGGCGAAGTGGTCGCCGACTCTCAACCTGAAGCCTCTACCGAAGCCCAACCCGAATCTGCTGAAGAGAAGACCGAAACTGAAGCCGAAGAAAAAACGGGCGACGAATTTTTGATGGACGACAAAGGCGTGGATGTGTTGCTCGACGCTAAACTCAATTGGCCCGTGCCGGGTTTTGCCGATAAGCTGGTCGGCATCACTATTGACGAAGAGCGTCATGTTGAAATTCCGTTCCCCGACGATTACGATAACGAATCATTTCGCGGACAGATCGGTCACTTCGATCTCAAATGCACGGCGATCAAAAGCCGCACCTTGCCTGAGTGGGATGATGAGCTTGCCAAGTCGCTTGGCGATTACGAATCGCTTGCCGACATGCGGACGAAGGTGCGGCAGGCACTGGTGGATGTTGCCAACAAGCGACAACTCGATGAGTATTCCAAATCGGTGATTGATATTATGGTCGCCGGCTCGAAAGTGAAGTTCCCGCCGGTGTTGTTGAGCAATGAAGTGCACGACATGATGCGCGATCTCGATATGCGTTTGCGCGAACAGCGAATGACGCTCGACGATTACATGCGAATGACCGGCATCACGCACGACAAAATGCACGAAGAGTTTGAACCCCCGGCGCGCGAGCGGTTGCGCCGTTCACTGGTGTTAGGCAAGATCATCGAAGCCGAAAAAATTGAAGTGACGGACGACGCGATCAAAGATCGTATTGAAGTGATGTTGATCTCTCTCGGCGAGAATCCTGACAAGAAACTCAAAGAACTGATCAAATCTGAGAATATGCGCCGCTCGGTGCGCTACGATTTGTTGACGGAGAAAGCGGTGCAGCGCGCGGTGGCAATCGCCAAAGGGGAAGCCGCCTCCGCGCCAGAGACGGCGTCACTTGAATCGGCTCCTTCCGCCGTAGAGTCGGTGTGACCGTTTTCTTGTAGGGGCGAGACTTGCTCTCGCCCGATTGGGCAACCGCAAGGGTTGCCCCTACGCAAACGGCTAGGCTCGTGTTTGCATATCTCTAATACAGGAACGGTATAACTGACCTAACCTGTTCTCGAAAGGATTGATTGATGTACCCTAAACTACCCGAAAGCTTGATCCCGATGGTGATTGAAACCTCGGGGCGTGGTGAACGTGCTTATGATATTTATTCGTTGTTGCTGAAAGAGCGTATCATCTTTGTTGGCACGCCGATCAACGATCAGGTGGCGAACTTGATCGTGGCGCAGTTGCTCTTCTTGAACCGCGAAGACCCGACCAAAGAAATTCAAATGTATATCAATTCGCCGGGCGGAGTCATTTATGCCGGTCTGGCGATCTACGACACGATGCAGCAAATGACCGCGCCTGTGTCAACGGTGGCGGTGGGCGTGACGGCTTCGTTTGGCACGGTGTTGTTGGCGGCTGGCACGAAGGGTTATCGCTATGCTTTGCCCAATGCGACGATCCACATGCACCAACCATTGGGTGGGGTGCAGGGGCAAGCGACGGACATTGAGATTCAAGCGAAAGAAATTTTGCGTTTGAAAGAGAAATTGAATCAGGTTTTCGTCAAGCACACCGGCAAATCTATTGATGATATTGAGCGTGACACTGAACGCGATCTGTATCTGGATGCGGAGGGCGCGATGAAGTATGGCTTGATCGATCAAATACTTATGCCGCCGGAGAAAGCGGCGAACAGCAAAAAATAGATCGTGATTGATTGTGTAGAGACGACCCGATGGGTCGTCTCTTTTTTTAACGCCGTGTTTCGCCCATTCCTGTTATCATTTGCGCGCTAGACTTCCGAAGTCTCGCAGACTTCGGAAGTCTTTGATAGTTGATATGACCTCTTCACTCTCTTCGATTCGGAATCTGATCATTGATATGGACGGCGTGCTGTGGCACGGTAACGCAGCGCAACCCGGGGTTGAGGTGTTCTTTTCATTTTTGCGATCCCGTTCGATCCGTTTTGTTTTGGCAACGAACAACGCCATGAAGACGCCGCTACAGTTTCAGACGAAGTTGAGAGGGTTGGGGGTTGAGGTCAGCCCAGATGATATTTTGACATCGTCGCAAGCGGTGGCGATCTATTTACGTCAGCATGCGTCGCGCGGCGCGAAAGTTTTTGTGGTGGGTGAAGAGGGGATACGGCAGGCGATTGCCGAAAGCGGTTTTGTGTTGTGGGATGAAGAGTCGGCAGCCGAGTACGTGGTGGTTGGGATGGATCACGGGTTGAATTGGGAGAAGTTGGCGCGGGCGACGCTCAATATCCGCGCCGGGGCGAAGTTCATCGGCACGAATTCTGATGCGACGTTCCCGACTGAGCGCGGAATTGTGTTTGGCAATGGTTCGATTCTTGCATTACTGAAAACGGCGACTGACGTTGAACCTTTAGTGATCGGCAAGCCGGCGCCCATTATGTATCAGCAGGCAATGGAACGACTTGGGGGCAGCGTGGAAGACACGGCGGCACTTGGAGATCGGTTAGAAACGGATATACTAGGTGCTGTGCGCGCAGGCATCCGCAGTATACTTGTGCTGTCCGGTGTTTCGACGCGCAAACACTTGGCGGATAGTGAGTATCAACCGCAGTGGGTATTCAGCGATATTGCCGAGCTGACTACCCGATGGCAGACGGATTTATGACTCGCCCTTCTAAACAAATCAGCGTTCAAGATCGTTTGGCAGAGATCAATGCCAAGCTCCAAGCAAATCCTAATGACGCCCAAGCGTTAATCGCCCGCGCGGCGATCTATCGGCAGATGGAGAAGTATGCCGAAGCAGTTGCCGATTGCACTTCCGTGATTCAAACACAACCTAACAACATTCAGGCGGTCTTGGAACGCGGCATCGCCTGCCGCATGATGAGCCGATTCCGCGAAGCACTGGCAGATTTGAATCAAGTGATCCTCCTCGACCCGGGTCTACCGCAAGCCTATCATCATCGTGGTCAATGTTACGAGCAGATGAATCAACCCGAAAAAGCGTTAGTGGATTACAGTAAATGGATTCAGATCACGCCCGATAAACCCAACCCGTATTTCAAACGCGCCGAAGTGTTCATGAAATTGAAACACTTCGACTCGGCGGTTTCCGATTTCGATAAAGTCATCTCGTTAGCTCCCAGTGTTGCCGCCTCGTACCAACTGCGGGCGATAGCCTATTACGCTTTGGGGCAGCTCGATAAAGCGCTGGCCGATACTCAAATTATGGTGAGCCTTGAGCCGGGGAATCCGTCTTATCTGCATAATCGCGGCGTCGCGTATTTTGAGTTGAAACAGTATAAGCCGGCGATTGCTGATTTTGATCGAGCGGTTGAGCTTGCGCCGAAGCAAGTGGAGAGTTATTACTATCGGGGTCGAGCCAAAGCAGCAGACGGTCAATTGCGGCCAGCCATTCGAGACTATAACAAGGCGTTGGAATTAAAATCAGAACATCAGGCGGCGCTTCTGCATCGCGGCAATGCTTTACTGGAACTCAAAGAATACGATCAGATGATGAAGAACGATGATCTTCTGCTGGAACTCGATCCGAAAAATGCCGACGTGCATTATCGCAAAGGTCTCGCCGCTTTAGCCGAGAAGCTGATTGACCAAGCCATGCGGTCATTTACTCAAGCCATCATCAATCGCCCAAACTTCGCCTCCGCTTACGAAGAACGCGCCCGCCTGAATATGATGAAAGCGGATCGATCCGGCGCCATCAGCGATTTGAGTCAAGCGATCAAATACGGTTTAGATGATCCGGTGCTGTATGCTTTGCGCGGGCGTTTGTTGAAAGACAGCGGTGATTTTGCGGGCGCGATTGCCGATTACAATAAAGCGTTGGACGGTCTCCCCGAATCCTTTGAACTGTATCTTGAACGGGCGCAGATGCATTTCAAGTGCCGCAACTTTACCCAAGCCGCCGACGATTTCGTCCATTGCCTGGAAACGCGACCGAACGATGTGGGCTTGTTGGGCAACCTGGGCGCCTCGTATTTGGAAGCCGGTCAATACGACCAAGCGATTGAATCTTTCACGCAAGTGATCTCATTGGATCGCGGTGACGCCGTGAGCTACATGAGTCGCGCTGATGCCTATATGGCGAAAGGCGATCAGGCTAAGGCGGCAGACGACTACAAGAAGGTCGCGCATAGTTCGGGCGATGCTCCATTAAAGAGGCTCGCCGAAAAACATCTCGCCGAGAT
>CAKKQG010000325.1:0-1829 GCA_919901875.1 Anaerolineales bacterium | reverse complement strand
TACCTGTTTACCTGTCTACCTGTTTACTCCCCCATGCTTTCACTATTTGAACTTTCATTAACCGATCTCACTTCTGTTCTCAAGGAATGGGGCGAGTCGCCTTTCCGCGCTAAACAAATTTGGGGCTGGACGTATCAGCGCCTGGCAGGCTCGTTTGATGACATGAGCGACCTGCCCAAGAATTTGCGCGCCCGTCTCAATGCCGAGATTCAGTTCACGCGCCTTACGCCTGTCATTAACCAAACCTCCAAAGACAAAAGCACAAATAAAATTTTGTTCGCCCTAAGTGATCAGCACAAGATCGAAAGCGTGTTGATGCACTATCGTGATCGCCATACGACCTGCATCTCCACTCAAGCCGGATGCGCCATGGGCTGTGTGTTCTGTGCCACCGGGCAAATGGGTTTTGATCGTCACCTTAGCGCAGGCGAGATCGTGGAGCAAGTGATGTGGTTCGCCCGTGATTTACATCAAGAGGGCGATAAGCTCTCCAATATCGTGATCATGGGAATGGGCGAACCGTTCCACAATTACGAAGCGACTCTGCAAGCGGTTGACCGCCTCACCGATCCCGAAGCTTTTAACTTCGGCGCGCGCCGCATCACGATCTCCTCTGTCGGCTTGATCCCGATGATCCAACGTTTTGCCGATGAACACCGCCAAGTGAATCTCGCCGTATCGCTTCACGCCGCCACCAACGATCTCCGCAACGAACTTTTGCCGATCAACAAAAAATATCCGCTCGAAGCGTTGATGCAAGCCTGCCGTGACTACGTTGCCAAAACACATCGCCGCATCACCTTTGAGTGGGCGCTCATACAAGGCAAGAACGATGGCGCGCAGCAAGCCCACGCTCTGGTGAAGCTACTCTCCAATCCAAAGTTGATGTGCCACGTCAACATCATCCCCTTAAACCCCACGCATGATTACGCTGGCGCGGCGTCCGAGCGCGAGCGGGTCGATCAATTTAAAAATATCTTAGATGCCTCCGGTATCCCTTGCACCGTGCGCGTGCGACGAGGCATTGATATTGATGCCGGTTGCGGGCAGTTGAGAATAAAAGCACCCAACCCCTAATCCCTATTTTCTCCCCGCTTCTCAAACCGTTATAATCAATTTATGTTTGGGAAGTTACGTCGCCTCATCCTCATCCTCTGCGCGGCAGATGCGCTTGGCACCCAACTCGCCCTCCTCGCCGCCGACTCACTGCGCCGTTTCCTTCCGCTCGGGCGCGAACTCGGCAATCTAGACTCACAACTCAACATCTACATTCATCTCATGGTTGCCGTGTTATTCCCCATTGTGTTTCTGGTGGTCTCGGTTTACGACGTGCGGCGCGACGTGCGACCCGTGGGCGACGCCCGCGCCTTGTTCGTCGCCGTCTCTACGGCAACACTCGCCCTCGCCGGTGCGTTGTATTTTTCGTACCGTGATGTCCCGCGCTTATTAGTTTTCTACTTTTATTTTTTTGATTTATTGATCTTAACGACGGTGCGACTCACGATGGCGCTGATCTTGCGCGTAATGCACGCCAGTGGAAAACCGTTGACGCGGATTCTGCTGGTGGGGGCGGGCGCGGGCGCGGATGCCGTCACCCTTGCCCTCAACACCCGACTCGGACACAGCATTCAGATCATCGGCTGCGCCGATGACTCGGCAACACCCGATTCGAAATTTCTGGGTCGGGTAGACGATGTGCCGCGACTCGCGCGCGATCATCAAGTGGACGAAGTGATTATCTGCTTGCCCGCAGAAAACTATACGCAAGTTGAACGACTCACCTTCGCTTTACAAACGGAATCGGTGCGCGTGCGTTTGGTGCAGGATTT
>CAKKQG010000324.1 GCA_919901875.1 Anaerolineales bacterium | reverse complement strand
CATGGTGCTTCACGCCGGACGTATCGCCGAAATGCAAACGGGAGAAGGCAAGACGTTGGTGGCGACTCTGCCGCTTTACCTTAATGCCTTAACCGGACGCACCGTTCATCTGGTCACTGTCAATGATTATTTGGCGCGGCGTGACGCTAAATGGATGGGGGCGATCTATCATCTGCTCGGCATGAGCGTTGGAATTTTGCAGGACGCTTCACGCACCGAGAACGGGCTCAAAGCGTTCATCTACGATCCCGCGCGCGAGAGTTCGCAAGAAGATTCGCATCAGATGCGGCTTGCCCCGCGCCAAGAAGTTTACGAGTGCAACATCGTTTACGGCACGAACAACGAATTCGGTTTTGATTATTTGCGCGACAACATGGCGAACTCGCTCTCCGAGATTCGACAGCGCGAACGATTTTTTGCCATTGTGGATGAAGTAGACAACATCCTGATTGACGAAGCGCGCACGCCGTTGATCATCTCTGGACCGGCGGGTGAGAGCGCGGCGTTGTATCAAGAGTTGGCGCGGGCAGTGAAGACTCTGCGCCGCGAGCATTATGAGATCAGCGAGCGCGAGCGAAGCGTCAACATCAACGACGAAGGTTATCAACAGATCGAAGCGGCGTTGGGTCGTACTCTGCGCGATCCCGATAGACCGGAAGACCTGACGCCCGAACAAGCGACATTGCAATCGCATCTCGAACAGGCGATGCGCGCCGAATTTATTTTCAAGAAGAATAAAGATTATTTAGTGCAGGGTGGGCGCGTGTTGATCGTGGACGAACACACCGGACGCACGATGCCGGGTCGTCGTTGGTCGGACGGTTTGCATCAAGCGGTTGAAGCCAAAGAGGCCGTACCGGTGCAAGCCGAGAACGTGACTTATGCGACGATCACGTTGCAAAACTTTTTTCGCCTGTACGAAAAACTGGCGGGCATGTCCGGCACGGCGCTGACCGAGTCAGAAGAGTTCGACAAAATTTATAAACTCGCCGTTGTTCCGATCCCAAAACACGTCGAATATCTCGCCGAGCGCAACCCCGAATTTGTGCAGCGCGATTTCAAAGAGAACGGTTACAAGTTTGTGTACTTCGCGCGCAAGGGCTCGCCCGATGTGCCGCTCTACTATCGTCGCAAAGATTATCCCGATCTGGTCTTTCGCACCGAAGAGGCGAAGTTCCGCACCATCATGCAAGATGCGTTGGCGCGTCATGTGCGCGGTCAACCGTTGTTGATCGGCACCACGTCGGTGGATCTATCGGAACATCTCTCCAAACGATTCGCGGCAGAGCCGTTGCGGAAGTTGGCGTTGGTGATGCTACTCCGCGATAAATGGTTTGAGGTGAACAACGTAGAAATGGACGGGCGCGCCGTCTCTGATCTTGAACCGTTGAACAAGTCCCTCGACTCCCTCAACCCATCCGATATGCGAGCGATGGCGAAAGAATTGGGCTTAACACTCAACCCGACCGCCGACGACAACATAAAACATCTCGCCGATATGTTGGGACTCGAAGAAAAAGATTGCCCCCGATTGCGGGTGGTGTTGGATAGCGGCATCAAACACAAAGTATTAAACGCCAAGAAGCACGACGAAGAGTCGCAAATTATTTTAAATGCTGGAGCATTCGGCGCGGTGATGATCGCCACCAATATGGCGGGGCGCGGCGTGGACATCAAGCTGGGCGGCACGTTTGACGAAACTGCGTTGAGCGGAGTCAATCGGGTGTTGATCAAAGCCGGGAACGGAAACGCTTTTGAGATGCGTCACGAAGATCGTCATGCGTCGTTGAAGAATCTCACGCCCGAAGATTTCGGAATCTATGTCGCCGAAGTGGAAGCGTTTAAAGAACATATCGAGTTGGAGAAGAAAGTGCGCGAGATCGGCGGGTTGCATGTGATCGGGTCGGAGCGGCACGAGGCGCGGCGCATTGACAATCAACTGCGTGGGCGCGCGGCGCGGCAGGGCGATCCCGGTTCGAGCCGATTTTATCTTTCGCTTGAAGATGAATTGATGCGCCGTTTCGGTGGATCGAATGTGTCGGGATTGATGCAGACGCTTAAAATAGATGATGCCCTGCCGATTGAGCATGGCATTGTAGATAAGACGATTGAGCAATCGCAGCAACGAGTCGAAGGTTACAACTTTGACGTGCGTAAGCATTTGCTCGAGTACGACGATGTTCTGAATCAACAGCGCGGAAAAATTTATACGCAGCGCGAGCGTATCTTCACCAAGACTGACCTCACTGATGACGTTGACGAGATGCTGATCGCCGAAGTGGAACGCCGCGCCGAGTTGGCGGTGAGTCAAGAGGACGGGCGTTGGAAGTTGTTGGCGTGGTTGGATG
>CAKKQG010000323.1:9745-12631 GCA_919901875.1 Anaerolineales bacterium | reverse complement strand
GACATCCGCGCGATTGTGGAACGAGTGGTGAAGCGAACACTCGGTGGCGCGGACTCACCCACTCCCTTGCCCTCCCCCATCGCTGGGGTGCGCGATGGGGGAGGGTTGGGTGGGGGTCAATCCGTCGCTCTCGGCGCCGATCACGGCGGCTACCCTCTCAAAGAAATTTTGAAGACTCATCTCGCCTCACTTAATTACAACGTCATTGATTGCGGAACAAATTCCACGGACGCAGTAGACTATCCCGATTTCGCTTACGCCGTTGCGCGATTAGTGAGTGAAGGCAAAGCCTGGCGCGGGATCGTGATCGACGGTGCCGGAATCGGCAGCGCGATGGTGGCGAACAAAGTGCCGCGCGTGCGCGCCGCCTTATGTTACGATCACGCAACGGCGATGAACAGCCGCGAACACAACGACGCCAATGTATTGACGCTCGGCGCAGGACTGATCGGCGCGAACCTTGCTAAACAAATTGTCGAGGTGTGGTTGAAGACCGAGTTCGGCGGCGGGCGGCACGCCAAGCGCGTGGAAAAAATCATTGAAGTGGAAAAAAGGTTTTTGAAAGAGTGAAGTTTCGTCATTGCGAGCGCACTTCGCGAAGCAATCTCGGTCGCGCTATGAGATTGCTTCTCGAAGACTCGCAATGACGCTGAGTAGTCACGAATGAATCTTGAACCCAAAGACGTTGAACGGATCGTAGAAACGGTAACGCGCCAAGTGTTACTGGCTTTGGCTGCCGAGAAACAAACGGGCAGTGCCTCGCCTTGCAAAGATTGTCAGAGCGGCGAGTTGTGCGTGCAGTTCTGTGTGGATAACGTCCGCACGGTGGTCTCCGCCGGGGCTGACCGCATCACCGCCGGAATCGGTGTGGTGCCGCAGGATCGATTGATCGCTTCCATGATCGATCACACATTGCTTAAGCCCGACGCCACACACGATCAAGTGGCGCAGTTGTGTTTCGAGGCGCGCAAATTTAATTTCGCCAGCGTGTGTGTCAATCCAAGTCATGTGAAGTTGTGCGCCGAATTGTTGAAAGGATCACCTGTAAAAGTTTGCACGGTGATCGGCTTCCCGCTTGGGGCAACCGCCACGGACGTGAAAGCGTTTGAGGCGCAACAAGCATTAGACGAAGGCGCAACCGAAATTGACATGGTGATCAACATCGGCGCGTTGAAGTCGAAAGATTATCAAGCGGTGCTGCACGATATTAAATCGGTGGTGCGCGTCGTTCACGCCAAGGCGGCGTTGCTCAAAGTGATCATCGAAGCCTCGTTGTTGACTGACGAAGAAAAAGTTGCGGCGTGCTTGCTCTCCAAAGAAGCCGGCGCGGATTTTGTGAAGACCTCGACAGGCTTCAGCACGGGCGGCGCAACGGCGGCAGATGTGGCACTGATGCGTAAGACGGTGGGCGCATCAATGGGCGTGAAAGCGTCCGGCGGTATTCGCTCATTAGAAGATACGCAACAAATGATCAAAGCGGGCGCGACTCGCATCGGGGCAAGCGCGGGCGTGAAGATCATGGGCGAGATGAGTGGAAAGAAAGAGGCGGCATCAGTTGCGGCGGGGAAGTATTAGAACGTGATTCGTGACGAGCGATGCGTGATACGTGACCTTTCACGAATCACGCATCACGCTTTTTAAATCTATGACAAACAAAAACTACAAATCTATCGCTCGTAAAATCGTTTATGTTCTGCTTGCCGCGCAAAGTGTTGGCTCGGCGGGGTTCATTGTGACAGCAACAGTCAACACAATTGTTGGCGATAAATTAAGCGGTCATGCCAGTTGGGCAGGCGTGCCAAGCGCCGTGTATCAGTTCGGGGCGGCGTTGGCGGCTTTCGCGTGGGGATACGGCATGGATACGTTGGGGCGGCGCGGCGGACTCACGCTGGGTTTGTTACTCGGCGTCATCGGATCATTGATGGCGGCAGGCGCGATCAACAGCGGTTCGTTCATCTTTTTTTTGATCGCCATGATCTTAATGGGAACGGCGAACTCAGCCTTGCAGTTGGCGCGATTCGCGGCGGCAGAAGTTCACGAACCTCATGAGCGCGGGAGAGCAATCTCAAACGTGGTGGTTGGTGGAACAGTAGGCGCGGTGTTTGGCCCTGTGCTGGTGGGTCCAACCGGCAAGCTCGCCCTGCAATTTAATTGGCAAGAGTTGAGTGGTCCTTACGCGGCAAGTTTTGTATTGTTCATCATCGCGGCGATCATCATTTTCATTTGGTTGCGCCCCGACCCACGCGACATCGGGCGCGAGATCACGACCCGCGATGAAAAGAGTAAAACCGTCATCGCCGGACCCACGCGCAGCATCCCGCAAATTTTGAGTCAACCTGCGGCGATTGTAGCAGTGGCTTCGATGGTCTTCGGTCAAGCGACAATGGTGATGTTGATGGTGATCACCTCACTGCACTTGCGCGAACACCGGCACGAGCTGAGCTCGATTGCCTATGTCATCTCATCGCACGTCTTTGGTATGTATGCTTTCTCCGTTGTCTCAGGTCGCCTTGCAGATCGTTGGGGGCGCGCGCCGGTGATCATAGTAGGCGCAGGCACATTGATCGTCGCCTGCATCACCGCGCCGCTTTCGCCGGATATTCTTCCGGTGTCCGTCGCGTTGTTCTTGTTGGGACTCGGATGGAATTTCTGTTATGTCGGCGGATCGTCACTGCTTGCCGATCAACTTTCCCCGGCTGAACGCGCCAAGACACAAGGCTTCAACGATCTCTTGATCGGGCTGACATCGGCAGTCGGAAGTTTGGGGAGTGGGTTCGTATTCGCCGCCGTGGGTTATGGCGTGATGGGGATCGTCGGGGCTGCCGCCGCTTTAATTCCTTTAGCGTTAACCGTGTGGTGGCAAGCGCAGAGGCGGGTTGCAGTAGC
>CAKKQG010000323.1:3653-9645 GCA_919901875.1 Anaerolineales bacterium | reverse complement strand
TCAGCCGCGTCGTTTTTATTTAACCGCGTGATGGTTTTCTGATACACTCTATCCACCTTATGCCCGACTCACGCCAGATGCTCTCCGTTGGTATTGACGTTGGCACGACCACGACGCAACTCGTTTTCTCACGCCTCACGCTCAGCGACACCTCACGCACCGGGCAGGTTCCAAGAATCGGCATCACCGATAAATCCATCCTCTATCAATCACCCATCGTCCTTACCCCGCTCGCCGATCGCGAAACGATTGATGCGGTGCGCTTAAGCGATCACATCAAACGCGAATATCAAAATGCAGGCGTTGATCCAACTCAAGTTGAAACGGGCGCGGTGATCATCACCGGCGAAACCGCCAAAAAGAAAAACGCCGACGAAATTTTAAAATCACTCAGCGGACTCGCCGGTGAGTTTATCGTTACGGTTGCCGGTCCCCATCTTGAATCCATGATCGCCGGACGCGGCGCGGGCGCGGCAGACTATTCCAAAAAACATTTTTGCTCTGTCACCAACATTGACATCGGCGGCGGCAGCGCAAACTCGGTCATCTTCAAAGCAGGCGAGATGATCACCGCCGCGGCGATGAACTACGGCGGGCGCATCATCGAGATCGATCACGCAAGCGGAAAGATTCGCCACATCGCCGAACCGGCGCGGCACATCCTCAACGACCTCAAATCGAATCTCGGTGTCGCCGACTCTCCCTCCCTCAACGATCTGCGCCGCTTCACCGATCGCATGGCAGACCTCACGGTTGAACTCACCGAAGGCACGTCATCGCCGCTGGCGCAAAAACTTTATCTCACCCCGCCTTCGCCTGTCTCTGGGAAAAATACTGTGCTGATGTTATCGGGCGGAATCGGTCACTACTTTTACAATCCAATCCCTATCAATTCTGTATCGGATGCGACGATCCACGACGACATCGGACCTCTTCTCGCCGAATCACTTCGCAACCACGCCATCATCAAAACTTACGAGACAGTTAAACCTTCAGAAACATTGCGCGCGACCGTGTTGGGCGCGAGCTCGCAAACAGTGACTCTCTCTGGTTCAACCATTTGGGCAGAGCGCAATATCTTGCCAATGAAAAATGTGCCGGTGATTCGTCCTACGATCAACAATCTCGCTTCACCGAATCAAATCGCCAGCGCCATCAGCGATGCCGTGCGCCGTTGGGATGTGCATCCCGACACCGACAACTTCGCCATAGCCCTTGAATTAGGCGAAGCCCTCAATTACACTTCACTCTTGCAACTCGCCACAGGGCTTGCGGAATTTGCCAAGACGTTACCGCCCGCGCGCCCGCTCGTCGCCATCATCGAGCGCGATTACGCCCAAGCATTGGGGCAAACCGTGAAAGCCATGTCGCCTGATCGCTCATTGTTAGTTATCGATCAAGTTGGCTTACAAGAAGGCGATTACATTGATGTGGGCTTGCCGATGATGGATGGTAGAGTGGTGCCGTTGAGCGTGAAGACGTTGATTTTTTATCATTGAGGAGGTGAGACTTTCGCCAACACTTCAAAACACCACTGATCAGAAATTTCTTAGCCATAGAGACCGCCGAAGTTTTTAGCGCGCGGACAATTAATCAAAAGATCGCCCGCGCAAAAAAGGAGAAGCATCATGGCAGAAATGAAAAGCAAGTCGCGCGAAGAAATCATCCAGCAAGATATGCGCGACCTGCATAAATTAGGTTATGCTCAGCAATTGTTTCGAGAGATGGGCGGATTCTCCAACTTCGCCATCTCGTTTTCGATCATTTCGATCCTCACCGGAGCAATCCTGCTTTTCGGCTACGGGTTGGGGTTCGCCGGACCCATCATCAACACCTACGGCTGGCCCATCGTAAGTTTCTTCGTCTTGTGCGTCGCCGCCTCAATGGCTGAACTCGCCTCAGCTTACCCCACGGCAGGCGGCTTGTATTTTTGGGCGCATCGCTTAGGCGGTCACAAGTGGGCTTGGGTTACGGCCTGGTTCAATATGCTGGGACAAATTATGATCACTGCCGGGATTGATTTCGCCGCCGCCATTTACATTGCCGGCGCCATCAATCGCATTGGCGGCACGAATATAGACACCACCAATACAACGGCCATGGCGATCGTCATGATCCTCATCATGATCCCGCAAGTGCTGATCAACATCTTTGGCATCAAGCTCACGGCACGGCTCAACGATTTCAGCGTCTACTGGCACATCGGCGGCGTGATGATCATGACCCTCTTGCTGATCGCCTTTGGCAAACACATCCAGCCGTTCAGCTTTCTCTTCCAAAGCGCCATCAACTCCGATCTAACCAGCTACACCTCTTTCGCCGCCGGACCTTTCACCTTCGACTCGCTGATGATGAAAATTCCGGGCATGGTCGGGCTCTATGCCGGCAGCGGTTTGATACTCGCCTTTGTGTTAGGGCTTCTGCAAGCGCAATGGACGTACACCGGTTATGACGCCTCGGCGCACGTCGCCGAAGAGACGGTGATGGCTCGCCTCAACAGCGCCTGGGGCGTCTTCCTCTCGGTGGCGGTGTCATTCGTCGTCGGCTTCGTCATGCTGATCATTCTCACGCTCCGCATCCCGGGCGGCATGGAGGGCATCGCAGCGACGATTGACGCTAAGAATTCGCCCGCCGTGCTTTACATCGTCTACAGCAACTTTGACAATGCCCTCTTCGCGCACATCATCGCCATCATCATCGGCGTTGCCATGTGGTTGTGCGGTCTCTCCTCCATTACCAGCATGAGCCGCATGTGGTTCGCCTTCGCCCGCGATGGCGGTATGCCCGGTCATAATTTGATCAAACAGATTCATCACAAGTGGCGCACGCCTGTGTGGTCTATTGTGATCACCAGCCTCCTCGCCGTTTTGCTCACCCTCTATTCAGCCGTCTATTCCGTGATTGTTGCCGTCAGCACGACCGCCCTCTATCTCGCTTACGGCATTCCCATCCTCTTGAATGTGCTGAACAAAATGAAGAAGCAAGGCGAATACACCACACCCGAAACTGCGCCGTGGAGTCTCAAAGGTTGGGGCGTCGTGATCAACTGGATCGCTATCGCCTGGATCGTCTTCATTACCATCCTCTTCTCTATCCCGCCTAATGAGTTGGCTGGATGGTCAATAATTATTCTCGGCGTCTTCATGGTGCTGTATTGGCAGCTCGACGCCAAGAAACGTTTTACCGGACCTAAAGCGACAGCCGAAGAAGAGCTGCGCCGCATCGAAGCCGAAATGGCAGTTGGAGGCGGTGGGGACGGGCAAGGCGATTCCCCTAACGCTTAATTTTTTGTTATCCCGGGAGCGGTTTGCCTCAGCAAACCGCTCCCTGCACTGTATAATTCGTTCTAGGAGTTAGTTAAATGACAACCCCAACCATTTCTATTCCCATTTCCAAAGATGGCGCGATCATTATCCCCAAAAAATTTCGCAAGGCATTGAAGATCACTGAGAGCGAAGGGGTAACGCTGACTCAGGTCAAATCCGGGATTTTGATCAAGTCTGCTGCTCGCCTTCGCGCGGAAGCGATTATTATGCAAGCAAATGAAAATGTGGCGCGACGGGCAGGTGCCTATACCGCCGAGTCGGCACGCGCAAAATATCAAGCGGCGACAGAAGCGATTCGTAAATCTTTACGCGAAAATTGAAAAGTTAAAAATAAAAGTAGTGCATTGATTTGCCGATGATGGATAGATGAGTTGTGCCGCTAATCGTGAAAACATCGATTCTTATTATTGAATAGAACTGGAGGTTGACATGAACAAAACAATTAGTGTGATTGATTTACAACAGAAAACTAATCAGATTTTGGATGATGTGGAAAACAAACATACGCCCTACATTATTCGACGCGGCGATCATCCTTCTGTTGTGATGATTTCATATAACGACTTTTTGAAAATCTCCTCACGCGAAGAAATTGTTGCGAAATTTAATAAAACGTGGGCAGAAATCGGAGAGCGCAACGCGCAATATTCCGATAAGGAGATTGAGGCTGATCTCAATGAAGCGACACGCGAGTTGAGGGAACAACGCCAGAGGCGCAAGAAATGACTCGTTCGGTCATTGACACCAATGTTTTAATCCGCGCATTGATTAGACCTTTGGGCACAGTTGGACCCATTGTGGTTAAACTCCAAGAAGGCAAATATCAAATCGTTTACTCCCAGCAGCTTTTAGATGAACTCACAGAAAAGATGCTGTTGCCGCGTATCAGAAACAAATATCCTGTTAGCGAAGAGCAAATGGCTGATCTTTTCAATCTAATCATCGAATTTGGTAAGAGGGTTGACCCTGAACGTCATGTTGAAATTTGTCGTGACCCCGATGACAATCATGTTATTGATGTTGCGCTTGCAGGCGAAGCGGAGTATGTAGTAACTGGCGACGATGATTTGCTCGTGCTAAAGGAATTTGAAACAGTGCGGTTCATTACACCCAAAGAGTTTCTTACACTACTTAATAGCCAATAGATCATGCTCCTCCGCACAAAACTTCACGGCAAGACTTACGAGTTCCCCGACATTCGACTCCTCATGGGCAAAGCCAATGAGGAGAAATCAGGTGATCGTCTGGCGGGCGTGGCGGCAGAAAGTGCCGCCGAAAGAATCGCTGCGCGCTTGGTGTTGGCTGAAGTGCCGTTGTGGGTATTGAGGGGATCATCCGCCGCCCCGTACGATCAAGATGAAGTGACTCGCATCATCCAAGATGGAGTCAACGAATCAATTTATAACGAGATCAAAGATAAAACTGTTGGCGAGTTCCGCGAATGGATTCTAAGCGATACGACAACGGGCGAAATGATCCGCCGCATCTCGGCCGGACTCACTGCCGAGATGATCGCCGCTGTGACCAAGCTCATGTCCAATCTCGATCTCATTTATGGCGCGAGCAAGATTCGGGTGACGGCACACTGCGGCAACACCATCGGAGTCGGCGGCACCTTGTCGAGTCGTCTTCAACCGAATCATCCAACCGATTCGCCCGAAGGCATCCGCGCTTCGATCTACGAAGGTCTGTCGTACGGTTCAGGTGACTCGGTCATCGGCATCAACCCCGTTGATGATTCGTATAGCAGTGTGGCGCGTTTGTTGGAGATGACGCACGACATCATCAAGACGTGGAACATCCCCACGCAAAATTGTGTTCTGTCGCACGTCACCACGCAGATGACGTGTTTGCAAAACGGCGTGCCTGTCGGTTTAGTGTTTCAATCACTGGCGGGTTCGCAAAAGGGAAATGAGTCGTTTGGCATTTCGGTGGGCATGTTGGATGAAGCCGACGCGCTGGCGAAAAAATATTGTTTTCCCAGCGGACCCAACTATATGTATTTTGAAACAGGTCAAGGATCAGAACTCTCGGCGGATGCACATCATGGATGGGATCAACTGGTGATGGAAGCACGGTGTTACGGACTCGCTAAACGATATGCTCCCTTCCAAGTCAACACTGTCGTCGGCTTCATCGGTCCCGAATATCTTTACGATGCGCGACAGATTCAACGCGCCGGACTCGAAGATCATTTTATGGGCAAGCTGACCGGCATCCCGATGGGCTGTGACGCCTGTTACACCAATCACGCGCGGGCTGATCAAAATGCGATTGAGAATCTAGCGGTGATGCTCACCGCCGCAGGCTGCAACTACTTCATGGGCGTGCCGATGGGCGACGACTCGATGCTCTCGTATCAATGCACGTCGTATCACGACGCGCCGACTCTGCGCCAGCTTTTCAAACTGCGCCCCGCGCCCGAATTTGAAAAGTGGTTAGAAGAGTTGGGTTTGATGCAAAATGGCGTACTCACAGATAAAGCAGGCGATCCGACTTTCTTTTTGAGGAGGTAATACGATGGACAAGAAGGAACAGAGCGAACTCAAAGAAATCATCAAAGAAGAAACGAAGCACCTGGCAACTCGTGAGGAGTTGCAGAAAGCAATCGCGCCTCTGGCGACTCGTGAGGAGTTGCAGAAAGCAATCGCGCCTCTGGCGACTCG
>CAKKQG010000323.1:1296-3553 GCA_919901875.1 Anaerolineales bacterium | reverse complement strand
CGCCTCTGGCGACTCGTGAGGAGTTGCAGAAAGCAATCGCGCCTCTGGCGACTCGTGAGGAGTTGCAGAAAGCAATCGCGCCTCTGGCGACTCGCGAGGAAATGCAAAAGGGGTTTGCGGAGGTCAACACGCGCTTCGGTGAGGTCAACATGCGCTTCGGTGAGGTTAACGCGCGCATTGACGATCTGACAACGATGATGACCGAGATGCAAACGTCCGCGGCGCAAACACAAGCGACCCTGCTAGAAATGCAAGCGTCATTTGATCGTCACGGCGAGTCGCTGGCAAATTATTTCCGCAGTATGGATAAACGATTCGGGGTTTTGGAAACTCGTGTTTCTAAGCTTGAAGAGCGGGTGGAGGCAATTGAGAATCGTTTGAACATTATGTCGCGTCAACTTGAGAACATCAGCGATGGCGTTGCCGAACTGCGCGCCGAAAGAAAGCATGATGTGATATACGTCGCTTCGCTTGAAGAGAAAATGTTGGCAGAGCGTAACGAATCACAAAATGAATACCAAACACTCACGACAAAACTCAGTGAACTTGAATCGCGCATTTCCAAATTAGAGGACAAGTCGAATGGATGATTTGCAACTGCAAGCGATCATCGAATCGGTGATAAAGGAGATCAACGCCGCGAAGGCAAAAGAAACTTCTTCACCATCGTCTGCCGCGCCTGTCGCCACGACGCCTAATAATCTTCAATCTTTAATCATTGATCTTAATGATCCAACGACTCGTCATCTCCGTTATCAGTCCTCTGTCAAAAATCCCAAAGACCCCGAAGCCCTCAAAGCCCTCATCGCCTCAACGACTGCCCGACTCGGCGTGGGGCGCGCGGGACCGCGTTACACAACGAGATCGCTTTTGCTCTTTCAAGGCGATCATGCCGTGACGCAGGATGCGTTGTATCGTGACGTGGAACAAAAATTGTTAGATGATCTCGGACTCTTCACTGTGCAGACGAAAGTGACGGGCGGTAAGCAAGAATATCTTTTACGTCCCGATCTCGGACGACAACTTAATGACGATGCTAAAAGAATCCTCAACGAGAAATGCGCCAAGTCGCCCAACATTCAACTCGTCGTCGGCGATGGTTTGAGCGCGACGGCGGTTGAGGCAAACGCGCGCGAGATGTTTCCGGTGATCATGCAAGGGGCGAAGGCGGCGAATTTAACTATGGGGACGCCGTTCTTCGTGAAATTCTGTCGTGTGGGTGTGATGAACGACATTGGCGATCTGATTAAGCCGGATGTGTTAATTCTGTTAATCGGCGAACGCCCGGGATTAGGTCGCGCTGAATCGTTGAGCGCGTATATGGCGTTCCGCCCCAAAGCGGGTGATAGCGATGCTAACCGCGATGTGGTGTGCAACATTTTTAATAACGGCGGCACGAACCCGCTCGAAGGCGCGGCGTTTACGATTCAAATTGCTCAGAAGATGATGAAGCATCAGGCAGGTGGGGTGAAGTTGAAGTTGGCGGCGAAGTAGAAGTTAGAGGTCAGAAGTCGGAGGTTAGAGATGGCGATTACATCATACAGAGATTTGGAGGTCTATCAGCGCTCTATGAAAGCATTGGTGGCTGTCCATAAATTGGCGTTGACCTTTCCTGATTACGAGAAGTTTGTTTTAGCGGATCAAATACGACGAGCGAGTAAATCCATCCCTGCGAATATCGCTGAAGGCTACGGCAAGCGAAAGTCAGCCAAAGAGTTTAAACATTATCTCTCAAATGCGTTAGGTTCAGCCAACGAAATGATAGTTCATATTGAAGTGACGCGCGAACTTGACTACGCTAAACCAGAGATGTGTAATTCGCTTATCGAAGATTACACTATCATTTGCAAAATGCTTTATCGCCTCATTGAAAATTGGCACACTATTCCATCCAAATCATCTAGCACTCCATCTGACCTCTGACTTCCGACCTCTAACCTCTATCAACAGGAGTCACTATGGCAACCCTCGATCCAATTTATGCAAATCCATTAGCAGTTAGGTTGATTACTCAAGTCGATCCCAAACTTGCCGAACAGTTGCAACTCAAGCCTGAACAAAAATCACTCGGTCTGCTCACGGCAGATAACGACGACGCCACTTACGTTTCGATTGACGAAGCGACGAAGATGGCAGATGTTGAAGTGGTGTATGCAAAATCGTTTTATGCGGGCGCGAAACATTCGTCGGGGTTGTTGTCGGGCGAGATCATCGCCATGTTGGCGGGACCCGATCCGGCTGAAGTGCGCGCCGGACT
>CAKKQG010000323.1:0-1196 GCA_919901875.1 Anaerolineales bacterium | reverse complement strand
CCATGCGTGCTATAATCACGCCCAATTCATTCTGCAAGTGAGATCATTCGATCCGCTTGCTTTTGTTTTTTGAAAACCAAATTGAGGAGGTGATTGTTATCGCGCTAGCATCCACTGTTGTTTTATCACTTAAACTTTCACACACGATTTCTATTCTCTAGGAGGAGAAGATAATGTCCAAAAATTTGATTTTCAAATTAAGTTCCTTCGTCGTCATCGCCGCTGTTATGCTCAGCGCGTGCGCGGCGCCCACCACCGAAGCCCCCAAACCCACTGCCGCCCCTGCCATGAGCGAGATGGATAAACTCGTTGATGCCGCCAAGAAAGAAGGCGAACTCAACGTCATCGCTCTGCCGCGCGATTGGGCGAACTACGGCGAACTTCTCGATGGCTTCAAGAAAAAATATGGCTTGAAGATCAACGAGATCAATCCTGATGCCGGTTCTGCGGATGAACTGCAAGCGATTGTTGCCAACAAAGATAACAAGGGTCCGCAAGCCCCCGATGTCATTGACGTTGGTTTCGCCTTTGGTCCTGAAGCCAAAGACAAGAAACTCATTCAGGCTTACAAAGTTTCTACTTGGTCAACTATTCCTGATAATCTCAAAGACGCCGAAGGCTTTTGGTATGGCGACTACTACGGCGTGATGTCATTCCAAGTTAACAAAGATTTGGTTAAGAACGTTCCGCAAGATTGGTCTGATTTGCTCAAGCCCGAATACAAGGGTCAGGTCGCGCTCGCCGGCGATCCGCGCAAGTCATCGCAAGCCATCAGCGCCGTTCATGCCGCCACACTCGGCAACGCTGGCAAGCTCGATGATGCCACATCCGGTCTCGACTTCTTTGCCAAGCTCAACAAAGCCGGCAACTTCGTTCCGGTCATCGGCAAAGCCGGCACGCTCGCCAAAGGTGAGACGCCCATCATCTTGCGCTGGGACTATCTGGCGCTCGGTGATCGCGACTCGCTCAAAGGCAACCCGAACGTCGAAGTGGTAATTCCCAAGAGCGGCGTGTTCGGCGGCGTCTACGTGCAAGCCATCAGCGCATATGCACCGCACCCCAATGCCGCCAAACTCTGGATGGAATATCTCTATTCGGATGAAGGTCAGTTACTGTGGCTCAAGGGTTACACGCACCCCATTCGCTACGCCGATCTTGCGGCGCGCAAAGTGATCCCGGCCGATCTCGCCGCGAAA
>CAKKQG010000322.1:7218-8824 GCA_919901875.1 Anaerolineales bacterium | reverse complement strand
TGGCGCCGCCGCCGAAACACAACGGCGACATCAACGTGATCTTGCTTGAAGAAGCTTCTTGCCCGCGTTGTGGATCGAAGAACACCACAATCAAAAACACATTCGGTCCCACTCTGTGCCGCGCAATCTTTTACTGCAACGAATGTCAAGAAGCATTTGAACAGTTCAAAGCCCTCTAAAATTTCGTTCCTGTGGTAATAAAGAAAACCTAACTCACCCGCTTCAAAAGTTCGTTATAGTCTGCTTCGCCCAGTATCAATTGCAATTCCACGTCAAACGTCTCATAGAGCGGCTTGGTTATAACCGAAGCGCGTTGGCAATGCCCGCCATTCTGATAGATAACATTGTTCTCATCCAAAACCACACAACCCTTGTCTAACGTTACCGGATGCAACGCGCAAAAAAAAGGTTTAAGCGACCACGGATGCTGATCGTTAACAATGCTTGTCATTTGCAAAGCGCAATACCGATCCTGCGGGCGCAAAAATATACACGTCTCGCCCGCCGGATGCGTGGGGTCATCCACGACGTGCGTGCCTTCAGCGACTCCATCCGGAAAATCTGCATCCTGCACAAGCACACCATCAAACCACAAAGCCGGGTCGCGCCGTTCCTCAGGCAAGTGCGGTTGAATAAGCGCGGCGTGCGCCAAAATTTTTTCTTTGTGGCTCAAGGAGATCAACACCCCGCCTACACAACAGCGCGCTTCACACTCGGAAATTTCGCAACGCTGCTTAGGCTCCGTCGCTAACAAACGTTTAGAAACCAACTGCGTCTCATTAACCTTTAACCACAATTCTTCATCCATGCTTTTCACCTCAATTTTGTTATCCACATTGACATTCCGCTCCAACAGGAGTATATCTGCGTCTAAGTTACACGATTAACGCAACTATGGAAAAAGGTTACTTCCCATCAGATCGCCCCGCCCTCACCGTTGACATTGTCCTCTTTCGATTGAGCGACGATCAACTTGAAACACTTTTGATCTGTCGTGGCAAACCGCCGTTCAAAGGCAAGTGGGCGATCCCCGGCGGATTCGTCCACGCCGATGAATCGCTTCACGCCGCTGCCAAACGCGAACTGCGCGAAGAAACCGGATTGAAAGATGTGTATCTCGAACAGCTCTATACCTTCGGCGATCCCAAACGCGATCCGCGCGGGCGAGTAGTGACGGTGGCTTACTTTGCCGTCGCCACCACTGCCGAGACGGCAGAACCTGAGGCGGGCGATGATGCGATCAAAGCGGCGTGGTATCCGCTCAACAAATTACCCGATGTGGCATTTGATCACAAAGACATCATCAAATACGCCCACCAACGTTTACGCTACAAACTGGAATATACCTCTGTCGGTTTCCGCTTGCTGCCCGCCGAGTTCACGCTTGCCGAATTGCAAACGGCATATCAAATTGTCTTAGGCGAAGAGCTCGACAAAAGAAATTTTCGGCGGCGCATTCTCGAAGCGGGGATTATTGAGGAGACGGGTAAATATCGTTCGGGGCAAGTCGGTCCGCGCGCGCAGCTGTATCGCTATCGTGATGATGCCGTGGTGGAGGCAAAGGCAAGACGGTTGTTTCCGTAGAATTAAGAAACCCGCTTTCTCC
>CAKKQG010000322.1:0-7118 GCA_919901875.1 Anaerolineales bacterium | reverse complement strand
CAAGAAAGCGGGTTTCTTTTTTATCGCAACATCCACCTCACCACCACAGCCAACACTCCAATCACCAACAACGGCAAACTCATCCCCACCAAAAAATTAAACATGCGGTTATCGCTGCGCGTGATGAGGTAACCCAGTTTTTCGATCTGAGTTAGGGAACCAAGCCCCAGCCCAATCACTCCGCCCCACATCAACGCCCCGCCCCAGCCGACTGTCGTCGGAATATACGACCATGTCGCCGCCATCATCGCCCCACCCAACATACCAGCGATCATTCCGATCAGTTGATTGCGGCGCACCTGTTTACGATCATTCATAACATATAGGTAGAAAAGTAAACACGTAGACAGGTATACAAATAGACACGTCACATACCTGCTTACTTGTATACCTGTTTACCTGCCTTCCTGTTTACCTGTTACTTGAACAACGTCTGCAACTTCATCGCCAACTGCATATCGCCTTTGATCTTAATCTTGCCTTGCATAAAAAGATTCATCGGGTTCGTTTCGCCATTACTCATCGCCAGATAATCTACCGCGCTCACCGAAAGAGTCATCGCCGGGTTCGCCGTCGTGCCTTCATTGACTGACAATTTTTGATCGGCAAATGTCAAATACCATTGCCCGCCACCATCGCCTGCAAGATCAAGTTGAATCACAGTATTCATCCCGGCAAGCGCTTCGGGCGAAACTAACGACGGCATCTGCGACACCATATCACGAACTGAACTAAATTTTGGCATTATGAAAATCTCCTGTGAATAAAAGTTGGTCTGAGTATAGCAGAGAGGTTCTATTTTTTCTTTATGCTATACTCGAATCGCAATCAGGAAAAACGATGAGACGAAAGTCGAATACTTCATTTTTAGAATGGGTTGCCATCGTCGGCGCCATTGCTTCAATTGCCTTGTTGGTGATTCAATTGGCGGCATACAGCAATGTCCGCGAGCGGCTGCCGGTCGGGATGATCATCGGCGGCGTCCCCGTGGGTGGACTCACCCGCCAAGAAGCGCAGTCCGAGCTTCAACGTATTTATTCATCGCCCATTGAACTGCATTATCGCAACGCGGTGTTCAATCTTGACCCGGCGCAGATCAGTTTTCGTATGGACACCGAAGTGATGCTCACCCGCGCTGACACCTATCGCAGTGATTCAAATTTTTGGGGCGGCTTCTGGGATTACTTGTGGCGGCAGCCGGGCAAATCGGTGGAGGTCACGCTCAAAGCGGAATACTCCGAGACGCAACTTCGCACTTATCTTAAAGATGTTGCGCGGCGCTACGATGTGGCGCCCATCGGCGGCATAGGCGACCCGAGTTCGCTCAACTTCACGAAGGGTCAACCCGGCGTCACACTTGAAATTAATTCTTCTGTCGCGGTCATTGACTTCGCCTTGCGTCAACCCGTCAACCGCCGCGCCGCTCTCACTATCTTCGAGGGTGGCACGGCGCGCCCGCCGATCACCGCCCTCAACCAAACCCTCAACGACTATCTTAAGAGTAAAGATTTTAAAGGCGTTGCCAGCATCGTCGTGATCGATCTGCGAAGTGGGCAGGAAATCACCGTCAACCCGGATGTGGCGTTCAGCGGCACCAGCGTGATGAACATGCCCATCTTGATGCAAACGTATATGAATTGGGGCACCGACATCTCGCCAGAGATCAACACGCGCATCGCCGACGCCATGACGCACGCTTCGGATGAACAAGGAAATTTTTTGCTGGCGGATGTGGGCGAGGGCAACGTCATTCGCGGCGGAGATCGCATCAACACCAATTTACGTTTGCTCGGAATGCAAAACACGTTCATCGCCAAAGGTTTTAATCAGCAAGGCAGTGGCGCGTTTATCAAAACGCCCGCCAACAAACGCGCCGACTTCAACACCAAACCCGATCCTTACATCCAAGCGACCACCAACGACGTCGCTTCGCTCCTGACGATGATCTATCAATGCGCCAGCAACGGCGGCGGCGCGTTTGCGCTCGCCTTCCCGACTCAGATCACCCAAGCCGAGTGTCAAGCGATGATCAGCGTGATGGCGCAAAACCAAACAGGCGCGTTGATCGAAGGCGGTGTGCCAGATGGTGTGCGCGTGGCACACAAAGAAGGATTAACCGACAACACCTACGGGGATGCTGCCATCGTCTTCTCACCCAACGGCGACTACATTCTTGTTCAATATATTTGGACTCCCGAATTTTTAAAGTGGGAATACGGTTCAACTTTAATGGCAGATATGTCGCGCGCGGTATACAACTATTTTAATCAACCGCCTGCCGGACAGAAATAAGAAAAGAATCAAAACAAAAACACCGAGTGTCTCGCGGAGCAGACACTCGGTGTTTTTTTATTTCATCCTACTTACCCCGCGCGACGCTTCAACAGCATCAACTTGTTCGTGCCATTCTCTCGCGAGAACGACACATCATCCATCATCTTCTTCATAAAATAAATTCCAAGCCCGCCGATCTTCATGTCTTCTAATGGCGCTCCCAACTCCGGCTCCGGCACTTTATCGAGATCAAACGGCAGCGCCTGATCGAGCAGCTCAATCTTCAACACACCCGGAGTCGTGTTACAGATCACGTCGATCCGCCCCTTATCTTCACCCTCATAGCCATGCTCGATGATATTCGTGCAAGCTTCATCCACCGCAATTTGGCATTGAAAGGTAGAAGACTCGTCTAGCCCGGCTACGTTAGCCGCATCCACCACAAACGAGCAAATCTGTTTGATGCGATCATAGCGAGCCGTGACGCTGAGCCGACTCTCACTCATAAACGAGAGGCGAAGAACTAGAAGCTGTTAACCGCTTCATCTTGACCCGGATAAATGTTAAAGATCGAGGTCAAGCCAGCCAATCGCAACACTTCATGCACGCGCGGCGAAGGCGCACACAAACGCAAATCACCATTGATGCGCTTCACCGACTTCAAGGTGGATACCATCGCCCGCAAACCTGCGCTGGACATATACTCCACATCTTTTAAATCCAACACAATCTGCGTCTTGTCGCCCTCCACCAATTGCTTCAGCGCGTTCTCCAGATCAGGTGCCGTGGAGCTATCCACGCGTCCTTTCACCGTCATCACTGAAACACGTTTCACTTCTTGAGTCGAAATATCCATTCATGCACCTCCGAGCGCAATGTTGGACGGTATTATATCACCAGACTTCAGGCTCAGACCTCCGAGTTCTTAAAGAACTCGGAGGTCTGAGCCTGCGCCAAGCGAGTCGTCGAAAGCGCCAGCCCGATCATCATCCAGAAGATCGTCTGCGCCGGTTGAAAATCTAAATTCATAAAATAATGATCGCCAATGCCTACAATAAGCATGGCGATCACGCTGCCGTGAAAACCGAGAAACAGCGACGACATCGAATCATCCTTCAACGCTTTGCGGCTATGTTCAATCGCCCAACCAAACACCACGATCACCGCTAACAAAAAAACCGCCAACCCGATGAACCCCATCTCTTGAGCAATTGTCAAATAGGCATTCGATACGCCCAAGTAGATATCTATGTCCGGCGCACCGGCGAAACCTACACCCAACAACGGGTAACGCGCAAGCAAGATCAACGCATCCTTGTATTCGCCAAATCGCATCTGGGTCGCCAAGTCGGCGCCCTGCGCGCCCTGAACGAATCGATCCACGTACTCTTGAGTCACAGGCAAGATCAAAATGATCAATGCGCCGACGATCAGCACCCACAACAATTTCGGATAACGCGCGGCGATCAAAAGTGATGCCGCCACTAACGCCAGCATCGCCGTGCGTGAGAAAGTGAGGACGAGACAAACGGCGATCAGCGCGAAGGCGGCGCCCCACACCCAGCGATTCACAAACAACGGGCGTGACGCCGTCAACTGCGGCGCAGCTACCGCCCCCACCACCGCCAACAATCCGCCCAACGTATTCGGGTTGACCGATGTGCCGATAGCGCGTTGACCCAACTCCGGATTGCTCTCAATATATTGCAACACGTTGCCCGTCGGATACCCGATCACACGCAGTGCATTCAACGCTCGCTCGGCAAAATTCTCTGGGATGAAATACAACACGATCCCGATGACTGCCGCCATCGTGCCACACACCACAATGAACAACGCCATGCGCTCCAACCGTTGACGATCATCTACATAATCTATAACGACAAAAGTGAAGATCACGCTCAAAATAAATTCGGCAAAGTGCCGCGCCAGATTCGACGTGAGCGGTCCGTTGCGCAAGCCGAACACAAACGCGAAGACCGCCATCGCAATAAAACCGATGATCGGCGCGTGCGCCGGAGTGAGCGTGACACGGGTGCGCCGTCGGCTCATCCACTGCATGGCGTAAACAAATAACACTGCCAACAGCGCCATATCTAAAAACGTCGGCGTGAGAACCACTTTGATCGGCAGTGTAGCAAACGGCAACAAAGCGATGACCGCCACAATGCCCCACATGCCGATCTCAAGATTGGTCAACGTGTAAAGTGAAACGGCGATTGCCGCAATCACAATGGTCGCAATCAACACATTGGTGAAGCCGATCAACGCGCCGACAGCGGTGGCGATAACAGCGGCGACGAGCGCGATTGGTAATTGGTAATTAGTAATTGAAAGTTTCATTTCGTAAACATCATCTCACGCATCACGTATCACGGATCAACTGTAATTCTGCCCACCTCAATCGCCCTCTCATTCCACTCGCTCCCGTCAGAACGAAACGCGGGCAACGGTTCAACCGTTGTGGGATCATACATCCCGACTCGAATCGCATAGTGACCCGAAGGCAATGTGAATGTGTGAGGATCGATCACGATGCGATTTGTTTGCCACATTGACGTTAGCCAATCGCCGTTCATCGGCGGCGAGTCGGCTTGGGCAACTCGTTTGCCTTGCGAATCAAAAACGTGGACGAAGACGGTGTAATCATTTTGGATAGGAGATGAGGCTAACCAGTATAACGTCAGCGTGATCGGTTGCGATGCGATTAGGTTGTCGGGAAGATCATAGCCGACGAAAGCGATCCCGCCTTCCAGCGTGGAGTCGGCGCGGGCTTGCGGAGTTGCGATCAGCGGTTGCGCCGAGTCCAACAATCCCACATCCACCGTCACCGACTTCAACACATTCCCCTTCTCATCCGTGATCGGCAACTTCCGACTCGAATCTTTTTCCCACATTGCCACATCAAGTAAAAGTTTCGACGGCGTTTTCGATTTTGGATCGAGCGTAATCACGTAACGATCTTTGTAAATCTCACCGACGCGCCACAACGATGTCGGTCGCAAGCCGCCGCCCGTCCACGTATCCACGTTGCCCACCAACGTTTGCTTCTGACCCAAGAGATGCAAAAATAAATTGTAATCCGCGCTCATTGGCACGAGAGAACGCCAATACAACGTGACGATGATCGAATCGTTTGACGTGACTCGTTGCGGCGATTCAACTTTGTAGCCGACCAACTCAGCACCCGACGCAAGCCGCGCCCGAATCGGTTTGAGATCAGATGGTAATTGCGATTCGGTGATCGGCGCGGGAGGGAGATAAGCGGCGGCGACAGTGTTCGAGGCGGTGAACAGAGCAATGAATCCGATGGCGCCGATGATCACGCTTGCAACTATTTTTCTGTGTTTCGCCGGACTCCACGCAAGCAACCCTGCGGCGAGATACATCGAGATGATCGGCAGCGTGGTGAACATGAGCCGCCCTTGCATGGAGTAGCTTAAAAGATTCCAGCGCACCAAACCAATCGCCGTGCCGATGATGAATGTGACGAGCATGGCGTGGGCGATAAGTTCCAATACGTCATTGCGAGGCGCGTGCTTTTCGCGCCGAAGCAATCTGCCAAAGAACGAGATTGCTTCGCGAAGAACGCTCGCAATGACGTTCACTCGATCTCCTTTTACCAACGCCACCACACCGCCACCAATTCCAACAAACGTAAGCGCAGTGAAAAACGTATAGACCCACTGCGGCATGAGGATATTGAACGACCCGAACAAACCCCAGAACGAAAACCAAAAACTGGGGAACTCTTCGAGAAAGACGGCAAGGGTAAATGGCACGGTGCGCGTGGCGGTAGTCTTGGCGTGGAGATCGAGCGCGAGCAGATCGTTATAGAGCATGATGTTACGCACATACCACCATGCCGAAAGCGCGACGGCGATGACGACGATGATCGTTCCATCCACGAAAAACTTTTTCCACTGGCGCGTGCGCCACGCTTGCACGAACATTGCCGCGCCCACGACGGGCAGCAAAACAAGGGCAGAGACTTTGGTGAGGGCGGCAACACCAAGCAAGAGTCCTAGCATCGGCGCATCCCACCCGCGCGAACCGATCTCACGATCAACAAATTGTGATCGCCCGCGCACTTGATGCAAGGCAATGAACAACGTGAAAACGCATATCAACCAAGTGAGGTTGTCATTATTGACCGACGCGCTGATGAAAACAAATTCGGGATTGAAGGCGAGGAGCGACGCGGCGAGTAAGGCTAAAACTTTTGAAGAGAATAATAATCGCGTCATCAAGTAAGTAAAGGTGATCGTGCCGAGACTCATCAAGACCGATACAACACGAAGCAAATAGATCGCCAGCGTTGATCCGCGCAAACGCACAGGCTCCACCACAAACTGTGCCGCTGATTTTGTGTAATTAACATTCTGCGGCGTGCCGGGGATGCCGATACGCGCAAACGGATTCGGCGCGCGGAGCGAATCGAAATCGCTCGTGTCAATCCAAAAGGTGAGCGCGGCGGCGATGTAGTAATACGCAGGCGGATGAAAAGCCACTTGCTCCCAAGGTTGTTTGACATCGAGCCTCTGAACCGGAAGACCGCGCCCTAACGCGATGTTGCGGACAAATGGATAATGAAACACTTCGTCAGAGGCTTCAAAGGGCGGAGTCGCTACGGCGTAAGCTGCCGCCACCGTGAGATAAACGATCAACAAGAAAACGAGCGGGCGATCTTTAATCATGCTTCTTCACGATTAAGATCAAAGCCGCGGCAAGTGATAACACAGAAAAGATCGTGCCGACAAGCAACGCCAGCGGCATGAAATAAATTTCGATCATGACGTTCCCCGCAGGCACAGGCACGGCTTGAATGAATCCATTCGCCTCAA
>CAKKQG010000321.1 GCA_919901875.1 Anaerolineales bacterium | reverse complement strand
ACCGAGTCCGCGTTGACCGTAGAACGTGTCGAGAATCTTTTCGCTGTTCGGTTCAACCAGAGCTAACACGGCGAGATCAACCAAGCCTAACGACACTTCGGCTTTGATCGGTGAACCGGCATAGTTCGTCGTCTTCACTTTATAAGTGACGGTGTCGCGCGGACCCGCTTTGGGTTTATCCGGCGTGAGAGTCACTTTGAGTTCTTGCTCTTGATTGCTGACGTTGATCTTCACCAACCCGGCGCGGAAAGCGGGCGCGGGATTTTTTGCGTCTGTGCCTTTGACAATGATCACCGAAACAAATGCGTTCGGCGAAAATTCGGGAAGGATCGGCAGACGATAGAGATAGCTGTTCGAGTCGAGCGTGATCACTTCGGTCTTGAGCAAACCGCCGCGCTCAACGGTGACGAGCGCTTTCGCTTCGCCCTCAAAAGGTGAGGGGATGAGGATCGAGGCGGTGTCACCTGCCTTATAAAGTTTTTTATCGGCAACAAGTTGAATGCGGTTGTTGTTGTCTTGTCGCCACGAAATAAAATTGCGCGACGTGACCCAAATATATCCGGCGGATGTGATCTGCCGACTTCCAGAATCAAGCCCACTGACGATGGCTTTATACGTGCCACCGGCATCGGGCTTGAAGGATGCCGTCGCCTGCCCTTGAGCATTCGTCGTCACGTCAACGCTTGTGACCAACGTGTCCTTCGGTTTCCACGTCCAGATGTTGTTGCCGAACTCGTCTTGCTCTTGCGCGTTGAGCCATTCGTGTTTGAGGAACGAGACAGACACTCGTTGCCCAGTGCGCGGTTTGCCTTGTTGATCGAGCGCGATGATGTTAAAAGTTGCATCTTCTCCGGCGCGCGTCACATATTTTTCAGGACTGACACCGAGATAGAAGTCGCCTTTGTGAACAGTGATCTCAGTTCGCCCACTCACTGTTTGATCGTTGATGTCGCTGACAGTTGCCTCAAGCGTAAATTTTTGCGACATCGTCCGCTTGCCGAGATCAGCCGGAATGTTGATCAAAAGTTTCCCAGCAGAATCGGTGACACCTTCGCCCGAGGCGATCTCCTCGCCAAAGACTCCGTAGGATTCCGAATCGCTTCCCGCCGTGTAATCAAAATCGCCAAAGTCGTAATTGCCTTGCCCCTGATAGTTGTAAAAATAATTTGCGCTGAGTAAATTCCATCTCACTTTGGCGTTGGGCAGCGCGCCGCCAAAATAAAATTGTGACTCCACAGTGGCTTTGATCGTCGCGCCTTGAGTCACTTCGGGTTTGTCGGTGGTAACGTTCACCAAAAATTCCGGCTTGCGATACTGCGCCACCTGAAAGCCGAGACCGCCGTTGTATTTTTTGTTGTCGGTGGGTGATTTGACTTGCAAATTGTAGAAACCTGTTCCGGCAGATTCGGCAAGCGTGAATTGTCCGTTGAATGTTCCGAACGATGAAATTTTTACGGTGTCGGTGTAAACGCTGTTGCCTTCGTCGTTGCTGATGAACACGCGAAGGTCTTTGAGATCAGGAGTCGTGAAGCGGGCGTCGTTCTCGTTTCGCGCCACGCCTTTGAAATACACGACCTGCCCCGGACGATACACCGGACGATCTGTATAGAGATACACTTCGTCGTTCTTGGGATAGAAGCTGCTGCTAAGGTTAAAGTCCCACGGCTCAACGCCATCGCTCCACTCCGACTGCCCAATAGAAAACGTTTCGGCTTTGTTGTCTGTCGTGACATAAATATCTTGGAAGAGGTCAGCCAGATGCGTGGGCAGTGCGCCGCGATACAAACCGTTTTCATCCGTGCTGCCATTCAACACAGAAGCAAACGCCGCGTTGCGAATCACAATCGGCACGTTGGCGAGGGGCTTGCCGCTCTGCATGTCGGTTGCCCACACCAACACTTCTTTAAACGTGGTCTTGAGAGTCAAATTGATTCTGGAAACGATCAGGACGTGTTGATGTTTGCCGTTAGGGCCGTCGGACTCTAAATAATAAATTCCGGGGTCGAGGGCTTTTTCTTTTGCTTCAAGAAAAACTTTAGCGAAAGCATTTTCATTGACAAAATCTTTGGGCGTTAACTTCCAATCGCGCAGCAACTCTTTCGGTTTGTAATTCTGCCGGTAGTTGAATCCATTTTGCCCGGTGTATTGGGCGAACTCCTCGACGGGCATTTTGTAAAGTCGGTAACGCAAATTGGTGTAGTTACGATACGTGGCATACAACGCCGTCGGCGTGTACGCCGAATACAAACCTACATCGCCGCGCGTGTTCAACGCGTAGTACGGTTCGTAGCCGCGAGTCTTAAACTTAATCGTCGTGGTCTTGCCGAGCTTGTTGCCGTACACATCCGCCATGTCGCCGTTAATCGTCACGGTGTAATCGGCGGAAGGTTTAAATTGATAGCCGAGATAAAACGATTTGCCCGAATACGAAGTGTAAGTGGTCTTCGCTTCGGGGATGATGGTCACGTTCTTCTCAAGCGTGACGCGATCCATCGGCGAGGCGAATTCGATTCGGAATCCGCCAAAGGGATCGATGTCGCCATTGTTCGCCGGACGGGTGGATAAAACGGCGGGAGCTAACACGGTGGTGAACTGCCACTCCTGCGCCGCCGCCAACGGAGTGTTGCCGTCAGCCCCCTTCGCCTCATTCGTAATTTTGGCTTTGTGCGTGGTGGCGAGCTGCATGTTAGAGGACGGGGTGAAGGTCATCACGGTAGAGGCGGCATCCCATTTGAAATCGCCTGGCACGATCCGTCCGCCGAGATCCGTTAATAAAAATGCGCGCTGCACACTCGCCACATCCATCGCCTGACTAAAATTAACGGTGATCGGTTGACGAAGAACAATGTCGCGCGCGCCCGATGTCGGCGTCACCTTGATCACTTTGGGCGGCTGGGTGGTGAAGCTCCACGCATAATCTTCTTTCAACACGCCGCCGGTCACATCGGCAAGACCGGCTTTCACGCGCGCCGTGTATTTCATTCCACCGGCGAGGGCGTCGGGACGAAAAATATAAATGCTGGTGTTGAGCCATTCGCCCGCGCCTTTGATGGCGGGCTCAAACGTGACGGGCGAGGGAAGAGCCGCGCCGCCGGAAATTCCGAGAGGCACAACCGGGCGATTGAACATGAGGGTGATCGCCGCTTTCGATTCAACGTCGTTGGTGTTGGGCGCGGGCAGAACTTGCGCCACTTCGAGGAAGCCCACCGTGTCGGCGTTGAAAGTGAATGTGTTTTGCAGGGCGAGACCGTTTTTGTTTTTCGCGCCGGCGTTGATGCTCACTTTGTAGCGCGATGATCGTTGCAATGGCTCACTCGGTTTAAATGTCAACGTCGTGTCATCTTTCCAAGTGAACGTGCCATTGATTTTAGGATCGGTGCCGAACGCCGCTTCAACCGACGGGCGATCCATCGCTTGATCGAAATAGATGAAGAGCGCCTCGTCAACTTTTAATTCATCACCGCGCGCGGGGAAGGGGTCGGCGATGATCGGGTTAACGGGAACGCGCGGCGCAGCGGTGGGCGCCGGAGGGTTCGTC
>CAKKQG010000320.1 GCA_919901875.1 Anaerolineales bacterium | reverse complement strand
CATAACTGTTTACCGGGCGTCCATAGCGCTTCGATCAATCGTCGGCGACCAAAGGCGATCCACTCGCCGCTTGGCGAATAGATGGGCGTGCTGTCTTCAACATCTGTGCCCACCGACAAATCTTTAATCGCATGGGTCGTCACGGTCACTTGTTGCAAGTGGCTGTAAAACTTGTCGTAGTCTTTAACGTCGGGTGACGACGTTGGCTTCGCGCCGAGCGAGAAAAAAATTTCGGGGAAGACGATCTGCTTGCCATCGGGCGACCAAGTCCCGCTTTCGCCCGACGTGTTGGGGATGGAGAGAGAGGTTCGTGTGTTGAAATCGTAAATGAAGATCGCTTTGAGAGAGTCGTTGACGTAAGCCAGTCTGCCATCGCGCGCGAAGAAAGGTGTTCGGGTGATGTAGTTCGGGTCGAGAATCGGTGTCACCGTCTTGGCAGTGGCGGCTTCGATCACTTCAATGCGCGTAGCCGTCTGCTTGAGCGGCGTGCGCTCAAACGCCAACATCTTCCCATCGAACGAAAAAACCGGAAAGGCACACAACTCGTTTGGACATGATACGAGGTCGCTCACGTTTGTTCCATCGCGGCTCACGCGCTTTAAATCTGCGCCGCCGTCTTTGCGTAACGCGCTGTAAACAATTTGCGTTCCATCAGGGCTGATGGCGTATTCGCCCACGCCGTTCCCTTCTTTGGTCATCTGGATCAATTCTTCTGTGCCGATGGGATAGACCCACAAGTTAACGACCTCATTGATCTTAAACAAAAATGCGATGCGCGGCGCGGTCACGTTGAATTGCCAACTGCGCCCGACCAACATGGGCAAGCCGCTCTCCGAAGTCGCGCCCGAGTCGAATGTGACACGCACCGCGCCCGCTTTCCATTCGGATGACGGCGTGAAGGTCATCTGATTTTCGATCCACGAGAACGCGCCTTCAATTTTTGGTTCGATATGAAAATGATTCTCGACGGATGATCGATTCATGGATTGCGTGAATCGAATGGTGATCGGCGTCAGCGAGGAGATGTCCCCGCCTTCGGGTGTGATACTTTCGATTCGTGGCGATGTTAACCACGCGGCGATGCCGCCGACGACGGTGACGCCGATGATGGCGAGTGTGAGCCAACGGTTTAAGGGGAATGTTTTTCTTTCTCGTCGTGAGTAGAGCATGGAAAGATTATAATGCGTGTAAAGGAGAAAAAGTAATCAGTGAACAGTTATCAGTGTGTGCTGTTTACCGATTACTGATTACTGATCACTATGTTTAAACTTTCTTTAGCCCAAATGGATATTAAACTCGGCGACCCCGAAGCCAACTTCACTCTCGCGCGCCAGTGGACGGCGGAAGCGGCGCAACGTGGTTCGGAGTTAATTGTTTTCCCCGAACTGTGGAGCAGCGGCTACGATTTAGAAAATTGGCAGAAGCACGCCAGTCCGTTAGGGCAGGGCATGTTTGCCTCACTTTCCGATCTCGCCGCGGAATTTAAAATCGGGATCGCCGGATCGATCCTTGAAGCGCGAAACGGCAAAGCCTATAACACCCTGACTCTGTTTGATGCGAAGGGGGAGCAACGAGCCGTCTATCGCAAAGTGCATCTCTTTCGATTAATGGAAGAAGAGAAGTGGCTCGCGCCCGGAGAAGAATCAGTTTTGGTAGAAACAAATTGGGGCAAGACGGGCTTGGCGATCTGTTACGACCTACGCTTCGTCGAACTCTTTCGCAAATATGCCTTGGCGGGCGCGAAGGCGATCATCATCCCCGCCGAATGGCCTGCACGACGCGCGGCGCATTGGCAAACGTTACTTCGGGCGCGGGCAATTGAGAATCAAATGTTCATCATCGCCGTTAACCGCGTGGGCGAATCAAAGGGTGAAATTTTTGGCGGACACTCGGCGGTGATTGACCCCTGGGGTGAGGCGATTGTGGAAGGCGATGATCACCAATCGTTATTACATGCCGAGATTGACATGGGCTTGGTGGATGAGGTGAGGAAGAGGATTCCGATCTTTGAGGATCGGAGGGAAGATGTGTATCGTGATGAGTGATAAATGAACAATGAAACAATGAACAATGAACAATGATGAAGAGCGTGACGTGTGTTGTTAAAGACGAGTCCGCGTAGGCGGACTTTGTTTTGTGTTGCGGCGATTTCAATCGCCAGA
>CAKKQG010000319.1 GCA_919901875.1 Anaerolineales bacterium | reverse complement strand
GACTTCTTTGAATTTCGTCCGAATGTGAATCCGCGTTTGCGCGCGTTGGTCAAGCGTTATAACTCGGTGCAGGCGTTGCGTGACGAATTGAAGAACGCGCAGCAAGAGACGATTGATTATCTTTCGGCATTGCCCGATTCATTTTATAAACGCCCGCACTTCTATCGTCGTTTGGCGTTGTGGATCATGGAGATCATTCCGAGTCACGTCACGAGTGAACATGGCGAACAAATTCAGAGGACGCTTGAGACGGCGAGAAAGTAAAATGAAACTTCCGAAGTGTATGCGAAGCACTTCGGAAGTTTTTTTTTCGTGTAAACTTACATAGCTGCTCGCCCCAAGACGGTGGGGAGAGGCTCACTCTAATCCGCAGTCAACTTTTTCTTGCTCCGAACATTTTTCCGCTTATTAGCGGAAGAAAGTTCAACTTCAGAACAATGTCTAAATGCGGATTAGAGATGCGCCCACTACGCCTCTTGGGGACTTACAATACGCGTGGTGAACCTCTGTGTCAAAACTTCGATCTTTCATCCTTCATCCCTTATCCTTCATCCTTTTCCTCATCGGCTTCGCTCTCTACCTCAACACTCTCGCCCCATCCATCGTCTTCGGCGATCCCACCGAATACACGTTGATGCCGCATTTGTGGAGCATCCTGCATCCGCCAGGATACGCCTTCATGACTCTGCTCGTCAAATTGTGGCAAATCATTCTGCCGATTGGCTCACTCGCCTATCGCACGAATCTTCTCTCGGCGGTTGCGGGCGCGGTGACAGGCGTGATGGTGATGCGATCTATTCAATCGTTACACGCGCCGCGCCCACGCGAAGCGTCCAACGTCCAACTTCTAACTTCTAGTTCTATCGCCGCCCTCTCCCTCTACACCGCCACCGACTTTTGGCAACACGCCATTCACACTAACGCCCACATCGTCACAGTGATGCTGGCGTCAATCTCGATCACGATTCTGTTGATCTGGCGCGAGACAAAAAATGATCGCTGGCTGTATGCCTTTGGACTCGTCGCCGGATTCAGCGTGACTCATCACCCGCTCCTCGTCTTTGGTTTTCCAGCGTATGCCGCCTTTATCTTAATCAACCGTCCGCGCGCGCGAAACATTTTCATCACCTCAATTTTTTTCGCGTGCGGGCTTGCCCCTTGGCTCTATTTCCCGATTCGATCTTTCATTCAACCGCCCGCGCTTTTCGGTTCAAGCGATCTCAACACGATCAACGGATTTTTAAATCTCGTCTTCGCGCGCGGCATCACCGGCGTGAATCTATTTCACTTTGGATTAGATGAACAATGGCATCGCCTCATCGTCTTCTGGAGTCTGATTCAACTGCAATACGCGATCCCTATCCTTCTGTTAGCGATCATCGGCGGGGCTTGGTTAGCAAAGAAAGATTGGAAAGCCTTTGCGCTAATCTCTATTCATCTAATCTCTAATCTCTTGTTTACGATGAACTCCGTTCAAGATGTAATGGCGTATCTGCTTGTGCCGATCATGAACATTGCCATCTTCATTGGCGCGGGCGCATTGGGGTTAAGTGAGTGGCTTCCGCGTCTGATTCAAGGGTGGTGGACTCGCCGACCCCCTTCGGGAGATCGCGATTCGCAGAGACGCTCTGAAGGATCATTGCGTTCAACAATGCAATACGCTCAATGGAGCGTTGCGCTCTTTTTCTTGTTCCCCATCGTCAACGCTTTCTATTGGTCGCCCCTCATCTCGCTCGGCAAGTTGCGCGATGCAGATCGTTATGTGGAGTCGGTGTTCGATCATTTCGCGGGCAAAAACAAAAACGCGATTCTTCTCTCGGATTGGGAACACGCCACGCCGATGTGGTATCACCAATATGTCAACAATCGTATTCTCTATCCGCGCGACGTGACGATGGTGTATGTCAACAAGCCGATGATTGAGGCGATCATGGAACATATCAACGAAGGATCGCCTTATCTCCTTGAATACAATCCGGGTGTGGTGGATGCTGGATTCCGTTTGCGCGCCGAAGGAAATTTCTACAAAGTGATGCCGCCCTCTGCGACAACCCAAGCCGTTCAACCGCAAAAGACCGTGAGTCAAAATTTTGGCGCGGTGGAGATCATTGGTTACGATGTTTTGAAAACGTCGGCGCGCGGCGGCGACTCGATCCCGATTATTCTTTACTTTCGCGCCAATAAAATTACAGAGGAAGTGATCCAGCCCTTTGCCCGAATCGGATCGTGGGAGACTCGATTCACAACCGACAGCCGCTTGCTCACGCCACAATGGAAAGTGAATGAGCTCATCGCCGAGCGTTGGGAAGTGCGCGTTCCGTTTGATGCTCCCTCTGGCGACTACACGATGAAAGTTGGCATGTCGAACCTGACGACGGACGAGGACTTTAAAGAGTTTGTTGATTTGGGTTCGATTCGAATCGAGAAAGCGGGCTTCTCCGAGAAACCCGCTTTCTTGGTTGCGAATTTTGACAATCGGGTAGGGATCGAATCAGCAACCGCGTGGGTTGGCGGCAACACCGTGTTCAACGCTCCGTGGCAAGAGCCGATCCAAGCTCGCGCAGGTGATCCGATTGAAATCCGAATCAAGTGGCGCGCCCTCCAGCCATCCGAAAATAGTTATACAGTGTTCGTGCATCTCAACGATGCAAACGGCGCGTTGATCGCCTCTAAAGATTACACGCCGCTTGGCGGATCATTTCCGACGATGTTATGGTTTCCAAAATGGATCGAGGGACAGCGCGTGATCGATCCATATCGAATCACAATTCCGCGTGAGGCGGATGGCGAGTATTACATTGAAGTGGGATTGTACGGGTTGCGTTCTGTGGTGCGGGCGAGTGCGTTGGATGCCGAAGGGAAGTTGGCGGGGGATCGATTCGTGTTAGGCGGGGTGAGGGTTCAACCGTAGAATCAGAAACCCGCTTTCTTTGGATAAAGCGGGTTTCTTTTTTACACCGTGATGTCCGGTGTGTCTTTGTCAATTTCCATGCCGATGAAGGCCGCCGATGATTTGGTGGCGAAGGGCGCCGGTTTGAGTGGCAGGATGATGTGAATTTGCGTGCCGGGAAGTTTTTCCATGTCAAAGCCCGGACTCTCTGCCCAAATTTTTCCACCGTGACCTTCAACAATGCCTCTGGCGATTGCCAACCCTAAACCCGGACCGGCGCCCATAAATTTGGTGGTGCCGGTGGAGTGAAGCGCGGTGCTGCCGACCCGAAAAAATTTTTCAAAGATCGATTCAAGATATTGGGGATTGACACCAATGCCTGAATCGGAGATGGCGATCTCAATCGATTCGCCGCGTTGATTGTCGCGGGCGATGTATTTGAAGCTGACGTCAATATGTCCGCCGTCGGGCGTGTATTTAATGGCGTTGCTGATCACTTGCCCTAAGGCTTGCGAGAGTCGTTTAGGGTCACCATAGAAGCGCGGCAAGCCGCGCACGCGCTGTACGGTGAACGACAATTTGCGCTCGGTGATGGAAGCGGCGTAAGGCTCCACCGCTCCGCGCAAAACCAATTCCATATCCGTTTCAACAAATTTAAGCCGCAAGGTTTCCACATCTACTTGCGACACGTCTAGCATTTGTGTGACCACTTCATTTAGGCGGTTGCACGATTTGATCATGCTGTCGGTGAGTTCTTTGAGTTCGGCGCCGGGGACGGTTTCGCTGTCGCCCATCATGTTGAGTAGATCGCTGAAGCCGACGATCTGGGTGAGGGGTGTGCGTAACTCGTGCGACGTGATGGTGATGAAATCGGTCTTGACCTTGTCCATATCTTTCATGCGGTCAGCGCCGGTAATGAGAGCCTCGTTGAGAGTCAGCATCTCTTTGTTGAGGGCGCGCAAGTTATTGACCAGGCGCGCGTTCTTGAGGGCAACAGATGTTTGATCGGTTAAGGCGGAGATGAGGGCAATTTCGGTTTTGCCATAGCTGCCGTTGCGGCGTTTGCCCACGGCCAACACGCCGCTCAACTTTTTGCCATCATAGCTGGGCGCATACACGTCCATCTCCAAACGCGACAGCCACTTGCGTTCGTTTGCTTCAAGCGATTTGAGTTGATCTTTGGTGGCGATGCCATCTGAGAAAAAATGGACGAAGGTGTTTTTAAGTGGCAGTTTCAAAGGGGCTGTCGGCACCCGCCCGTGTCCAACCAAGATATCCACGCGAATCGAATCTTTTTCTTCAGTGATCAGCAAAAATGCCGAGGAGGTTGCTTCCACCGATTGTGACAACGCTTTGCCGGCAATTTGCGCCAGTTGATCCAAATCTAAAATGCTGGCGATCTGTTTGCTGTAATCGGCGGTGACGAGCGAGCTGTTAAAACTGGTTTTGAGCAGGGTCTCGCGCAGGATGGAATGAATTGCGAGTGCGAGGACGCCCATCAGAACCGCAACTCCCAAGACAATGAGTTGCCCGGTAAGCCCTCGTATTTCTTGAGTGATGTAGAAGGACAAGGCGATACCGACGACGCTCATATTCGCCGTCAACACGACGAAGAGCGTATTGCCAATAATCGCCCGCGTTTGGCTATTCATCAAATCTCCAAAAAAGCCTAGAAAACAAGCCGATCCCTCATGCCCATATATCCCAAATTTCGATTTGGGATAAGTTTGGGATATGTTG
>CAKKQG010000318.1 GCA_919901875.1 Anaerolineales bacterium | reverse complement strand
ATCGAGGATGAGCGTGTGATGTTTAAGGAAGCGTTCACCGCTCGCCGAGGGTGTAGGTGGCACTGCATTGAACGAGGCGATCTGTTTATCCAATTGCGCCAGTTCGGTTTGCAGAGAGTGAATTTGTGTTTGAATCTCGCGCCGCCGTTTTTCAATGCCATGCTCGGCGATGATGATGCGTGTGCGGGCGATGAAGGCTTCGGGATCCACCGGTTTGATCAAGTAATCAATCGCGCCTAAACGCATAGCGTCAATCGCCGACTGCACCGAGGCGTGGGCCGTAAAGAGAATCACCGGAACATCCGGTTGGCGTTGATGGATTTCTTTCAGAACGTCGAGCCCGTTTATATCGGGCAGGTGGATGTCGAGATAGATCAGATCGAATCCGCCGCTGACGAGCAGGTGCAGGGCTTCGGCGCCACTGGCGGCGGCGGTGACGTTGCAACCGGCGGTTTGCAATACGCGCGTCAATGTGTGCCGCAAAGCGGGTTCGTCATCAACGATTAAAACAGTGCCGCGCTGGTTCATAAATAATATCCTATGCGGTACGGCTGTCACGAATAGGGAACGTCACTTTAAATGTGGTGCCAACCCCACGTTGGCTCTGAACTTCAACACGCCCGCCGTGCTTTTGCACGATCTCATGGGTGATGAATAAACCCAAACCTGTGCCGCCTTCTTTGGTTGTAAAGAACGGGTCAAAGATGTTAGCAATCGTCGTCGGATCGATACCGGCTCCGGTGTCGCTGACAGAGACCCAGACTTCACTTTTATCGGCATCGTGCCCGGTACTGATGCCGAGTCGGCCGCCATTTCCCATCGCTTCCACTGCATTCAAACTGAGGTTGAGCAATACTTGCTTGATCTCGTCGTGAACGCAGGCGATCAAAGGAAGTTGTGGATCGGCGCTGAAGTCAAATGTGATGTTTCGGGTTCGAATATGGGTGGCGATCAGCCGTTGTGTTTCTATGACCAAGACGTTAAGCGATCCGTCTTGAAATTTTTCGGCGAGGGTCGGGCGATACGTTTCGCGCAAGCGGCCGATTAATTCTGCCATACGATCGGCTTCGCTTAAGGCGACGAGAAGATCGTCTTGCGCTTGCCCGCTTAAGTTCGCCTCTTGTTTAACCAAGAATAGCGCATTTTGGATTGCCTGTAACGGGTTGTTGAGTTCGTGCGCTACCGAAGCGATGAGACGCCCCATGCCTACCAGTTTTTCGGTGCGGACGAGTTGAGTGCGCGCCGCTTTTTCTTGTTGCAGCGCTTCTTGTAGATCGCTATACAGTTCGGCGTTTTCTATGGCGAGGCTGATCTCTTGCCCGATGTTGACTAACCAATATAAGTCGTTGGCGTTCAACGTGCGCTCGGCATCCGATTCGATCAACAGAACCCCGACAACGGTTTGAGCCCGCTTGAGTGGAATCCCTATCGCCGATCGTGTCCCGGGCATCCCTTCAACGTAATCGGGATCCAGCGCGACGTTAGGGACGACGGTGGCGATCCCGCTGCGCGCAACGCGCCCGACGATGCCCTCACTCAACCGCCGCGCCGGGACCGTGACTTTCGATTTTTCATTTTGCGCTTGCAGCACCAGCATAGTTTCTTTGATCAAGAAAACACGCACATATTTATATCGGGCAACAAGGGCAATCGTATTCACCACCGATTGGAAAGCTTGGGTCAAGTCAATATGCCCGATCAAGCGTTGCATCACTTGTTGCAATGCTTCGGCTTGCTCGGCGCGGCGGCGCTCGGCTTCGTAAGCGCGCGCTTTGTCAATTGCCAATGCCGCTTGCACGCCCAGCCGCGTCAACACGCGTTCATCGTCAACCGTAAACGCATTAATCGTGTCGCTCATAATACTCACCGTGCCGATGGTGACAGGACCACTTTGAATAGGAGCGGTAAGTATTGAACGCAACGAGGCGTCACTGCGAAGAGGAATGTAACGCGAGTCCTTTTGAATGTTGCCGACATTGATCGTCTGCCCGCTTGCCAACACCTGTCCGGCAACGCCTTCGCCGGGTCGCATGGTGATCTGTGGATGGCTGTGGTGTTCTACGCCGCTAATGGCTACCGGGCGCAGCGCCACATTTTCCTCATCAATCAAATGGATCACCGAACGCTCTGCTTTAGGAACGATGCTCCGGGCGGCATCCACGATCATTTGCAAGATATGATCCAAATCCAGAATTTCGTTAAGGGCGATGCTAATAGAGGCTAACGTTTCGCTCTCTTGCAAGCTGCGTCCGGTTTGAGCGTGTTGACGGGCATTGTTAATAGCGATGGAGCCCCAAAGCGTTGCCGATTCGAGCAAGCGCAAATCATTATCGTCAAAAAAATTAGTTTGGGTGTGCGCCGCTTCGATGATGCCAATGATCTGGTCGCCGATCCGCAACGGCGTTGCCAACACACTGTGGACTTGATGACCGACAACATCCTCGGTTCGGTGCGAGATGAAATTGCGAATCTCCGGCTCCGTGATTCGGATCGATTTGCCGCTCTGCACCACGCGACCTACAATCCCCTCCGTGGCAGGCAGGCGCCAACCTTGAAACCGCTCCATGACGCTGCCGCCGGTGACGGCAATGACCAGCTCGTCGCCTTCCAAAAGCAAAATATAAATTTCATCTGCCGCTAGCAACGATAGCAGTTCGTCCACGATCTTGCGAAAGATCACTTCGAGATCAAGCGTTGCCGTGATCGTTTGACTCATCAAACTTAACCCCGCCATCTGAAGTGATTTGCGTTCCAACTGTAATTCGGCATTTTTGCGTTTGGTGATCTCGCGGCTGCTAAACACTGCGCCGACCATCTCATTGTCGTCGTCAAACAGCGAGTTGCCAATCGTCTCGACCCAGAGGTAGTGTCCTTTGGCGTGGCGATATTGCAGTTCGATCCGCCCTGAACCGTGAGTCTCTTTGGCGATCTGAATCACCGTCATCACTCGGGTCAAGTCATCCGGATGAACAAATTTAATGATGTTGTATCCGATCAACATCTGCGGGTCATACCCCAGTACGCTGTAGTGTGACGGGCTGGCATAAATGATTTTCCCGTTCATATCAGTTCGGGCGATCACATCCAGCATATTGTTAGTAATTAAACGTAATTGCGACTCGCTCTTGCGCCGCGCCTCCTCAGCCCGTTTGCGTTCGCCAATATCAATCACCACCACTTGCCGCGCGGCGTCACCGTTGAATGTGGTGCGGGTGCCAGTGGCTTCCGATTCTAAGAGGCTGCCGTCGAAGCGAATATATCTCTCTTCGACTAACGGCACGATGACGTCAGTCGTCACCAGTGCCTGCGCTCGTTCTTCGGCTCGATTGTGTTCATCAGGAACGATCCGCTGCAATACGTTTTGACCGATCAGATACTGGGGTGTGCTGGCGCCCATCATTTGCGTAAAGGCGGCGTTGGCATAGACAAACGTGTTGCCCTGACTCACATACACGCCCACCGGCAAATTTTCCACTAAAGCGCGATACCGTTCCTCGCTGTCGCGCAGGGTGGCTTCTGTCTTCTTGCGTTCGGTGATGTCGCGCGCAACCGCCGTGTAGAATTTCTTCCCTTTGACTTCACTTTGGGCGATGGAGACTTCAAGGGGAAATAACTCTCCGTTGCGGCGCATGCCTTCAACAGGCAAGGCAGTCATGCCGCGTTGAGTGACATGGGTTTCGCCAAATCGCTTCACATCCTGTATATGAAGTTGATGAAAGTTTTGTGGGAGCAACACATTCAACGGTTGACCGATCATTTCTGCTGCAGGCTGATCAAAGATTCGCTCGGCGGCGGCATTGAAGAGGAGGATGTTTTGATCGGCATCAATGGTGATGACGGCGTCCATCGCCGTGTTAACGATGGCGGCAAGGTGCGCTTGACTCTGTTGCACCGCCTCTTCTGCGCGGCGTTTATCGGTGATGTCGCGGAAGGTGAGCACCACGCCGTTGACTTTTCCATTGTTGTCCAAGATCGGGGCGGCGGAATCATCAATATGTATTTCGCGCCCGTCGCGGGCGATCAATAGAGTGTGATTGGCTAATCCCACGATGCGACCTTCTTGCAGCGCTTTCTGGGCAGGGTTGGCAACAGGTTGACGTGTGTTTTCGTTGAGGATGCGAAAGACGTCTGTCAACGGCTTGCCGATGGCTTCGCTTTCTTTCCATCCGGTCACAGACTCGGCAACCGGATTCATAAACTTGACGAAGGTGCTGGCGTCTGTCGCAATGACGGCGTCACCGATGCTGTGCAGAGTCGCTCCAAGCCAGGCGCGGCTTTCTTTAACTTCTTGATCGATCCTGTGTTTGTAGAGTGCCATCTCGACGACGATGCGTATCTCACGCTCGTCAAACGGTTTCAGCACGTAGCCGAAGGGATTGGTCGTTTGCGCTTGTTGGACGGTGGCAAGGTCGGAGTTGGCGGTGACGTAGATGATCGGGATTTCGACGATCTCTAAAATGTGTTGCGAGGCGGTGATGCCGTTCATGTCGCCGCTCAAGCCGATGTCCATCAACACCGCATCGGGCGGCTGCGTTTCCACCGAGTGGATTGCCTCGGCACCGCTCACGGCAATGTGGGTGACGGCATATCCGGCGCGTGTGAGTATCCGCCGCAGATCGAGGGCGACAATGCTTTCATCTTCGACGATCAAAATTTTTGTAGGCGGCATAGATTATCTTCCTGCGAGATGGGTGAAACGGATGAGAAAGCGCGTGCCGGGGTTCAGGCGCTGCATCTCTATCTCTCCACTCAACTGTTTAACGAGTGACAGCATCAACTGCATCCCGAGCGATTCGGTCTGGCGAAAATCTATGGTTTCTGGAAACGTCACGCCATTGTTCTCTACGACGAGTTCTAATGTTTGTGGGGTCAGGCGGCGCAGACCGACGATCACTTCACCCGCTCGCTGATTGGGGAAGGCGTGCTTGAGGGCGTTGGAGACGAGTTCGTTGATGATCAGCCCGCAGGGGATGGCGGCGTCTATGCTCAAGACGATGTCCCCGATCTCGATCTTAAGATCAATTGCGCTGGCGTGCGGGCTGTAAGAATGAAAGAGTGGCGAAACCAGATGATGGGCGTAATCGTGAAAATCAATTTGCTCCAGACTTGCCGA
>CAKKQG010000317.1 GCA_919901875.1 Anaerolineales bacterium | reverse complement strand
TCCGTGCCGCCAACGATGAGCGCGCGAACATTTTCCAACTGTGATGCCGCCTCGGCGAACACACTTGCGCCCTTCCATTCGTAAAGATGTCCGGTATAAACTACTAATCTCCAATCTCCGATCTCCAATCTCCGCTTTGATTCTTCCTTCGTCAACCCCACATATCGTTTTATATCCACCGCATCAGGCGCAATCAAAATGTTATGAGGCGAGATTCCGAATCCAAGATATTGATCAGCTAACGCGCTGCTAATGCTGACCACCCCTCCCAAACGTTTAATCACACGCCGCTGCCACTCGCGCCCGAATTTTGATTCGGGGAAGGTGTGCGCTTCAAAGAACATGCGCTTCTTGAGCTTGCGAAACGCGGCAAGGATCGCGCCTAACACAAAAATGTCGCGGGCATAATACACATCCAACGATTGGTTTCGCAATATCCATACCAATGACAAGGCAAACGTCAACGTCTGTAGAAAGAAAATCGGTTGCTCAACAACTGCATTGCCACCACTTAACGGAAACAGGTCGAGGCAGGGAAGCGGCAGCAATTTAAAGTTGCGCGGAAGTTTGTAGTAAGCAAAGAGATCAACGCCCTCAAATTTTTTGAGATTGCGCCGCGCAGGGTAGAAAAGAGTCACGTCTACGCCATAACTCGCCAGCGCTGAACACATCTGGGCGATTTGGAAAGCATTTGCTTTTTCGGAGGGGAGACGGTTGTTGGTGATGTAGGCGAACTTCATACAATGAACAATGAGAGAATGAACAATGAACAATCACAGGTCTTTCTTGACAATGTAATTAAAGAACCAGACCTGAAACGTAAGTAGCGACCAGAGTTGGTTGAGATGATACCCTTTTTTGTTGAGGTGCGAGTCTAACATTTCGGCGACGTAGTTGGGATTGAAGTAGCCGCTTGTGTTTAATGCCTGAGGCGAGAGAGCGCGGGTGACGAGTTCGCGTAATTCGCCACGCAGCCATTTTGAGGCAGGTGAGGCAAAACCTTGTTTAGGGCGATCCGCAATCGGCGCGGGGATGATGTCGGCAAAAGTTTTTTTGAGGAGATATTTTGTTGAGCCATTGCGAAGTTTAAGTTGAAGCGGAATTTTGGAAGCGAATTCGACAACAGGATGACTCAGGAACGGAGCGCGAGTCTCGATGGAAGCAAGCATCGCCGATTTATCTACGCGCATATTTGATTCTTCGGCAAGCCATAGTTTGAGATCGGTGAGCATGAGACGATCTTGGAAATGAGGCGAGTTGCCGCGAGAGATAAAACTGGAGATTAGAGATTGGAGATTAGATGTGATAGGACGAGTTAGAAGTTGCGCTTTCGCGGATTGGTTGAAGATGGCGTGCCAATTAAGATAACGCTGCGCGGGCGTGGCGGCGTCACCTTGTTCTACAAGTTTGGCGAAGCGCGATCCCATGCGGCGCAAGATCGGCGATGTGATCCGAGTGCGAATTGATTCTGGAATCTTTTGATATTGACTCACCCGCAAATCATATTGATAACGCTCGTAGCCCGCAAAAAGTTCGTCGCCGCCATCGCCGGTGAGCAACACTTTGAGACCGTCGGCGCGGGCTTGGCGCGAGACGAGATAGGTGGCGAGCGCGTTGGGGTTGGCAAGCGGCTCATCCAT
>CAKKQG010000316.1:7963-10522 GCA_919901875.1 Anaerolineales bacterium | reverse complement strand
CAAGATTGCTTCGCAAAGTGCGCTCGCAATGACGAATCGGCGAAGCGCGGATAAAAAAACACCGAGTGTTTTGAAAACACTCGGTGTTTTGATTCGGGGTTACGCCGCCTTGATTGCTTCGGCGACTTTGGTGAACGCCGCCGCGTCCGTGGCGGCGAGATTGGCTAACATCTTGCGATCCAAATTGATGTTCGCCTTTTCCATTCCGGCGATCAATCGGCTGTAGGAAAGTCCGTTGAGTCGCGCCGCGGCGTTGATGCGGGCGATCCACAATTTACGCATGTCGCGTTTGCGTTTGCGCCGATGCTCAAAGGCATACTGCCCGGCGTGCAGCCACGCCTCGTGCGCTTTCTTCCACAACAAGTGGCGCGAACCGTAATACCCCTCGTTTGCTTTGAGAACTTTGTTGCGTCGTCTGCGGCTGACTACGCCGCCTTTTACTCTTGCCATTTTATAAATTCCTCTACTTTCTCTTACGAAGACGGATTGAGCTTATGACGGCGCAAGTAAGGCGCGAGCCGCTTGATCCGCTTCATGATGCCTTTGGTTTTCACTTCTACGCCTTTAGAAAAAAGAGCTTTACTGCGTTTCGACGTGTTGCGGCGCAAATGACCTTTGCCGCCTTTGGTGCGCATCAACTTGCCGCTGCCCGTCACTTTAAATCGTTTCGCGGTTGCGCGATGCGTCTTGAGTTTATATTTGCCTTTCGGCGCTTTACGAGGCATTCCTTGACTCCTTGTTGCCGCCAGACAGACCTCCGAGTTCTTAAAGAACTCGGAGGTCTGTCTGGCGGAAATTTTTATTTGACTACTTCATCATCCTTATCATCGTCGTCAAGCACATCCACCTCGGGTGCAACAACTTTTGATGGGGAGGGCTTTGGCGGTTTCTCGCCGACAGGTTTTGCCGGGGCAACTTTCTTGCCGCCGGGGGCTAACACCATCAACATCGTGCGCCCTTCCATATCCGGCATCACTTCCACCATTGCCACATCCGCCAGCTCTTCGGCAACCTGCATCAATTCTAGGCGGGCAATTTGCGGATACGTGATCTCGCGTCCACGAAACTTGATGCGGACTTTCACTTTCATGCCGTCTTGTATCCAGCCGCGCGCGGCGCGCACTTTGAATGAACGGTGATGGTCAGTGGTCTTGGGGCGCAGACGAATCTCTTTTACTTCAATCGTCTTCTGCGCCTTCCGCGCTTCTTTGTCCTTCTTGGCTTTCTCGTATAAGAACTTGCCAAAATTGAGAATGCGACAGACAGGCGGGTTGGCGTTAGGGCTGACCTCCACCAAATCTTTCTCCGATTCGCGCGCGATACGGATCGCTTCTTGAACAGTGATAACGCCTAAGTTCTCACCATTCGGACCAATGACCCGAAGTTCTGGCACGCCGCGTATTTCTTCGTTGATGCGAAATTCTGATGCGCTTATAGGATCTCCATTGAGTAATAGACAAAATTAAGCCGCCCGAAGTGCCGGACGGCTTACTGGCGAGCGGGATAATACCATGACTCAAAGCGACTCGGCAAGAAGGAAAAAAGGGAAACAGGTAAACAGGTATACAGATTACCTACCTGTTTACTTGTCTACCTGCCTACCTGTCTACTTACCTTCTACATCTCCCCCATCCTCGCGTCATACATCCTCTCCAGTTCACTGCGTAATCGTCGCGTCAACGATTCGCGCTGCGTGTCGGGAACCGGAAATTGTTTAACCAGTTCGGCGGCGATACCGCTCACCATTGCCCGAGAGCCTTTTCGATTCTTCAACAAGGCGTCCATCTTACGTTGAACAGTAAGCAGATAACGTTGGATATGCCTCAATCCCTTTTTATCGGTCAGCTTACCGCGACCCGGCACAATGGTTTTGGCGGGGAACTTTGCCTTTTGCAACTCATCCAAGTTTGCCAACCACTGGTCAAGATTCGCTTCGCCGACGTAAGGATGCGAGTGAGTCACCACTGTATCGCCCGTAAAGACCACGCCCGCTTTTTGGATCAGGACCCAGATCGCGCCGGGCGATGCCCCGCCTTTGTGTTGAAGGTTAATGGTGTGATCGCCCTTCGTCAACGTTAACTCTTGAGTGAAAGTGATCTGCGGGGCAATGATACGCACACCCATCTGATCGCGACTCGGCTCAAAGTCGGATCGCGAGTCAGACGCGCCGCTTTTGATCAAGTCGGGATACAAACGCAAACGCTCGGCCGTGAAGTGATGACCGATCACCGGCACATCGAACCATTGATTGCAGATCACCCGATCACGATGATGATCGGTGTTGATCACAAACAGGATGGGTTGTTCAGAGAGTTCCGCTATCTTCTGCCGCCATTTGTGCGCGTCGGCCGGATGCGTCGGCGTGTCAATGCAGATGACGCCTTCTTTGGTGAAGATCGCGCCGACGTTAACGCCGGGGAACGCTGTTTCGACATAAATGTTAGATGATAATTTTTGCATAATGAATTTCCGTAGGGGCAACCCTTGCGGTTGCCCTGTTTGCAGTTGCCCTGTTTGCAGTTGCCCTGTTTGCAGTTGCCCTGTTTGCAGTTGCCCTGT
>CAKKQG010000316.1:1946-7863 GCA_919901875.1 Anaerolineales bacterium | reverse complement strand
GTTGCCCTGTTTGCAGTTGCCCTGTTTGCAGTTGCCCTGTTTGCAGTTGCCCTGTTTGCAGTTGCCCACGCAAGGGCAGGAGCAAGTCCTGCCCCTACGACGATAAATATTTCTCTACCTCTCGCAATGCTTTCTCGATCAACTCTGCGCTAGCGGGGACGCCGCCACCCTGCGCCAAACGGGCATCACCCCCGCCCTTCTCACTGCCTATCACCTTCAACGCAGGTAGCAACAACGCTTTCATATCCTGGTCCACATCATTGGAACGGGCAAAGACCAGATTCGCTTTCGCGCCCGACGAGCCGAGCAAGACGATCACTTTGGGTTCAGCGGTGAGGCGCATGGCTAATTTGCGGAGTTCGTCCATCTCACGATTCGCCCAGGCCCGCTTGACGAGGCGGTTGCCCCAGGTGTCGGGAAAGGCGGCAATAATTTTTTGCGCTTCGTCTTCAAGCCATCGCAAGCGCAGCTCTTTCAATTCTTTAGCGCGCGTCTGATTTTCAGATCGCAATTTGGCGACAGATTGATCGATCTCAAACACGCCGCAAGTGAAGTCTGCCGCCAGTTGATTCATGATCCCATTCTTGCGCCGGTAATCGCGCAGGGCGCGCGCGCCACACATAAACTCAACGCGCATCATTTTCTTAGCGCGCTCCACTTTAATAATTTTGATCAGCCCGACTTCACCCGTATACGCGACGTGGGTGCCGCCGCATGCGGTGAAATCAAAATCGCCAATGGCGACGATTCGCAAACGCCCGTCAATCTCCGGCGCTTTGCGTAATGGGAGCGTTTGCAGTTCTTCGTCAGATGGAAACCAAGATCGAATCGGCGCGTTGTCGGTGACGATTTGATTCGCCAAGTCTTCGGTCTGGTCAATGGCATCCGGTGAAAGTTTTTCGACAGCCAGATCAATGGTGAGACTCTCGCCTAAATGAAAGCCTATTGTCTCGGCGTGGGCGATTCGGATAAACGCTTGCGAGAGGATGTGCTGCCCCGTGTGCTGCTGCATAAAGTCGAATCGGCGGCTCCACTCAATGGCGCAGGCGGCATCCCCTGAGTCCGTTTCCCGATCCAGAATATGCAGAATGGCGTGATCGCTTTCACGCGCGATCACGTCAATCACTTGTGCCTGATTGATCGTGCCGCGATCATTAGGTTGACCGCCCGAGGTTGGATAGAAAAAAGTCTTATCGAGGAGAAGCGCGGGTTGGTTGTTGTGGGTCAGTCGCTCGACAATGCGCGCGTTGAAGGTGTGCGTGTACGAATCAGAATAATAGAGGCGTTCAGTCATTTTCATTTAAAGGTGACAGTCACTTTGAAAGTGACTGTCACCTTAATTTTTAACCGGCAACGAAAAACGGAAGATCGCACCGTGATCCGTCGCGGGGTCAACCCACACTTTGCCGCCGTGCGCTTCAATTGCCATCTTCACGAATGCCAGACCCAAGCCTAGCCCTTTGGGTCCGCCTTCGCGGCGGATACGCATAAATTTTTCAAAGACTCGCGCGCGTTCCGCTTCGGGGATGCCGGGACCATTATCTTGAATGCTGACGATGACCTGATCGTTTTCTTCTTGCGCCAGCACCGAGACGGCACCTTCGTTAGGCGTGTACTTCACCGAGTTCTCGATCAAGTTGATCAGCACGCGGCGGATCATATCCCCGTCAATGAAGACCGTAGGAAGTTTGGGCGGAAGATTAAATGTAAGGGTGATGCTTTTACCTTGGGCGATAGGATGGACTTGCTCTACGGCGTCGGCGATCAACGGCAGGATGGACGCCTCTTTTTGGCTTAACACCGCTTTGCCTGATTCAAAACGGCGCAGGTCGAGAAGTGAGTCGACTAACCGCGCCAAATGTTGACCGGATCGCGCGGCGATGCCCAAGACCGAATTATTTATTTCATCATCGGTGGGCATGGAGGATTGCAGCAGGGTCACGCTGGACATAATGTTGCCTAACGGGGCGCGCAGATCGTGAAAGATCATGGACATCAAATCTTCGCGCATCTCTTCGATCTTCATCCGTTCTGAAATATCACGCTCGATCCATTGGATGAAATCGTGTTCGGGCGTGGAGATGCGCTTGGCGTGAACTTCCACCGGAATCTCACGACCCTCTTTGGTGATGACCTGCGTCTCAAAGCTTTGTTCAATGCCGCGCACCAGATCGCGGATGCGATCACTGCTGAACAGATCTTTTCCTTCCGTATTCGCTCCCGTGGTCGAGCGGTGCATCTCTTTGATCGGCACACCGATCATATCGGAACGGGTATAGCCAAACGTCACACGCGCTTTGTGATTGGCGTCGGTGATGCCGCCTTCCAAATCGGTGGTGATGATAGGGTCGAGGCTGTCTTCAAACAAACCGGCGTAACGGTCTTTGGCGCTTTGGGTGAATGAGAATTGTTGAGCGTGGGCGATGGCGTTGCCGGCAAGACTGGCGATACCGGTCAGCATCGGTAGTGTGTTGCGGTCAACCGCATCCGGCGCCGGATTCAATCCTTCGATCACGCCCATCAAATGACCTTCAAACGTTATGGGCGCGCAAGCAATAGAGCGCGTGACGAAGCCCGTTTGATTATCTACCCCGCCGAAGAAATGCGGACTCTTTTTTACATCAGGCACAAAAATGGGTTGACCTGTTTGCGCCACCCAGCCGGCAATACCTTGCCCAATTTTCAAACGAAGTCCAATCAATCGTTCGGAGTGCGCGCCCTCAGACAATTGAAAAACAAGTTCTTTAGTTTCAGGACTGATCAAAGCAATAGAAGCCGCTTCAAGATTCAGAATTTTCAACGTTTGCGCCAGTAACAGATGCAGCAACCGATCCGTCTCCATCGTTGAACTCAAGACCTGCGCCGCCTCCACCAAGTTACTCATTGCCTGCGTTTGCTTGCGGCTCTCGTCAAGCAGGCGCGCGTTCTCCACTGCAATTGCAGCAAGTTCGGCAATTGCATTGACCAGCGCCTGATCGTTTTCGGTGAAGTGATTGGGTTCGGAGTGAACGAGGGTGATCACGCCTAAGACGCGCTCAGAATACAACAACGGCGCGGCAATCGCAGATTTTGATACGGGGCGGACGTTGGTGTACTCCTGGCTCGCCTGCCAACGAACATCATTTGCCGTGTCTCGGACGAGCGCGGGTTTACGCTCACGCAACGCCCAACCCGCCAGCCCGGTTTCGATCTGCGGTTTGAGCCGCACCGCCGCATTTGCCACAAGCGAGCCATTGAGCATCATGGCGCCGTTGATCACTTCGCCGTCATCATTCACCAAAATTAAACTGCCGGTTTCTGCGCCGACACTGGTCGAGGTGAACTCTAACGTGCGTTCGATCTGCGTGCGGAGGTTGAGGCGGCGATTGAGTTCGCGGCTGATGTAATACAACAATTCCAGCCGACCCCGTTCGTCGAGAATATTATCAGGCGTCATCGTATAACGATTATAGCATCTTGCTTCTAGCGCGCTATCGCTCCACGCTCTCTTGATCTGCCCACTGGTTAAGCGTGTGATCGATCTCCGACAAAAATGATTCGGCAACGCGGACGCGCTCCGAAAATTCTGCGCCGCTCGATTTGTGAGTCAAGCGGCAGAAATTGATCCATGTTTCGGGTAGCGGATCGAGTCGGCGCGCGCAGGCGCACAACGTCTCTTCCAGCAACCACAGTGTATTGATGGCGTGTCCTTCGGCGATCAACGCGCGGAAGCCGCGATCATAATAACCACGCTTGAAGGGATGAATTACCAGATCGTCCGATCCGCGTTGGGATGCCGCCTTGTACAGCGCAACCCATTCGTTCAACAACCCTTCAACCGTTTTTGGATCCACGTCGTGAACGCCAAGCGATTCTAAAAATTGCGAATAAAGTTCCGGATTCAACTCGCGCGCCGCCGCTTCAAAGCGCACCATCAACTTGCGCGCGCCTACCGACTGCGATTGAGTCTGACTCACCAAAGGCAACAACGTGTGCGCGGCAAGATACAACGTTTGGCGCAGCTCGTGAAGTAGATCGAATGAAAGTGGATCAGGCGCGGGGTCTTCACGATACTGCGAGATATGATCGAAGACCTGCATTGCCGCATTGTAAGCAGAACGAGCGCGAGCGTAGATGTGATCGGCGCGATTGTAAGGCGCGCGCACCGCCGCTTGCAGAATGTCAAAATAGTGACGCGGGTCGTAAAGTATTAACGCATCGTTGAGTGCCGAGCCAGTGAAGTGATGAGTCCGAATCGCTTTGCGATCTGCATATGCCGACGTTGGGATGTGAACCGCATCCACAAAAACATAATCGGAGAGTCTAACGATCTCATGCGCTGTCTCTGGCGGGTAATCACTGATGAGGAGAATGTCGAGGTCAACCGCGTCGCCCAGCGGCGGCTCGCCACGCGCCACCGAGCCGCTGAGGACGATGGCTTTCAGCGACGAGTGTTCACTTGCTTTACGCGCCGCATAATCGCGGGCAAGTTTGAGGAGGGTGGAATGTTCGATCACGGCAAATGGCAAATGGCTGATGGCGAATGGCTAATAGCAGATGGCGAGTAGAAGGATACCATACGCTATTCGCCATTTGCTATCCGCTAAACGCCATTCGCTATACGCTGTCCCCCATCTGCTAAAATCTCTTCATGTTAATTACCAGTTTGCACAACCCCAAGATCAAATACGCCGCATCATTACGCGAGAGCAGGCAGCGCAAGAAAGATCGCGTGATGTTGGTGGAGGGGCGCGATGAAATTGTGATGGCTCTAGAGAGCGGCGCAAAACCACAGATGCTATTCTATTGCTTCGATTTTTTTGGTGAAGGCGATCACTCATCTTTGATGGAACAAATCGTTCAACGTGGATCGGGAACGATGGAAGTGAATAAGCGCGTGTTTGAAAAGATCGCCTATCGTGAAAACCCGGACGGCTGGCTGGCGATCTTCCCCTCAATACAAATGACACTGGACGATCTTAAACTTGGGGATAACCCGTTGATTGTGGTGGTCGAGTCTGTGGAGAAACCGGGCAATCTGGGGGCTATCTTGCGAACAAGTGACGCCGCAAATGTGGATGCGTTGTTGATATGTGATCCAAAAATTGATCTGGGTAATCCGAATGTTTTGCGAACAAGTCGGGGAACAGTGTTCACTATGGCGATTGCTCTGACGACGAGTGCTGAAGCATTAAGGTGGTTAAAGGCACACGGCATCAAAACGGTGGCGGCAACACCGGAAGGCGCTACGCTTTACACAGAAGCGAATCTGCGCCAACCCATCGCCATCATCGTTGGAACAGAAAAAGGCGGTCTCAGTGCGTTGTGGCGCAATGGCGCGGATATTAAAGCGCGTGTGCCGCTGTTCGGGAAAATCAATTCGCTCAACGTTTCAGTTTCGACAGCGTTGTTTATTTACGAAGCGGTGAGGCAAAGGGGAAGAAGGTAAACAGGTAGATAGGTAAACAAGTAAAAAGGTAGTTGGATAAATGTGTCTACGTGTTTACTTGTCTACCTGTTTACGTAGTTCCCTTTTTAGTTATCTACACAGTTATCTTTTTAAATGTTTAATTTTAGTAATCGTAGTAGAGCGTGTGGATATGTGGAGAAGAAGACAAGACTCATTTTTGATCGGCACATCTAGGTGATGGGTAAAAAAGTTTTCTGCTAATGCTGTTTTTTGATCGACGTTATCTCCACATGATGGATGGGGATAATTTGGGGAATATGGGGATAGACTTTGGGGCGACAATATCACTGCAAATACCGTCCCTACCTATAGGTTATGGATAGTGAAGACGGCTATATACGGGTTATGTTTTTGTGGAGCATAAGGTAGTTTTCCCCAAAAGGGGGTGCTTATCCACAGTTTTACCCCACTTATCCACAAACGCGTGTTCTACGACACTCATTTTAGGCTTATTTTAAAGGGGTTTTT
>CAKKQG010000316.1:0-1846 GCA_919901875.1 Anaerolineales bacterium | reverse complement strand
GTTTTTAGGCTGGAACGCCGCTCTCGGAATACAGCCGTTCTCGAATGGATAAGAACTGGCGGCGCGTGCTTTCATCGGTTTCGATGAGGTTGCTGATCTTTTCGCAACCGTGCATCACGGTGGTGTGATCGCGCCCGCCAAGCAGTGTGCCGATCTCGGGTAGTGAGGCATCGGTTTCCTCGCGCACCAGATACATTGCCATTTGTCGCGGCGTAGAAATATCTTTACTACGATCTCGCCCGATAATATCGTCGAAGTTCACGTTATAAAAAATAGCAACGGCGTTGAGAATTTGCACCGCGCTCAAGCTGTGTCGTCGCGGCAGTAGATCGGCGATGGCGGTGGAAGCCGTTTCGAGGGTGAGAGGTTGCCCGAGCATCTCGGTGTAAGCGCAAACTTTGTTCAACGCCCCTTCCAGCTCGCGGATGTTGCTTTGCACGCGGCGGGCGATGAGGTCAATGATTTCATATGGGATGTCGCGGTTCATGCCTTCGGCTTTGGCGCGGAGGATGGCGGTTCGGGTTTCGAAATCGGGTGGTTGGATGTCGGCGGTCAGACCCCATTCGAAGCGTGATCTTAATCGCTCTTCGAGAGTCACCAACGCTTTGGGTGATCGATCCGATGAGATCACCACTTGTTTTGTTTGGCCATGCAAGGCGTTGAAGGTGTGGAAAAATTCTTCTTGCGTGGACTCTTTACCGGCGATGAATTGAATGTCGTCAATTAACAACACGTCAATCGTGCGATATTTTTCACGGAAGGATTCGGTGGTGTGAGAACGAATAGAGTTGATGAGATCGTTGGTGAACTGTTCGGCAGAGACATAGAGGACGTTCATGTTTGACGACACACACTTGTTGCCAATGGCTTGCAGCAAATGTGTTTTGCCTAACCCCACGCCGCCGTAGAGGAACAACGGGTTATAGGCGCGTCCAGGATTTTCCGATGAAGCGAGCGATGCGGCGTGTGCCAACCGATTGCTGGGACCCACCACGAAAGTTTCAAACACATATTTTGCGTTGAGCCGTAGAGAAGAAAGATTGTCGCTGTAATACGGTTCGGCTTTTGGAACGGCGCTCAATATCTCGGCGGGCGAAGGCGTGGGTTCATTCTCTGCCGCGTCATTACTCCACACCGTGAACTTCACTTCCACTGCTTTGCCGGTGATGCCGGTCAGCGTGCGTTTGATCGTGGACAGTAGACGATTCTCTAACCAATCTTTGGCATAAGCGGTTTCAACGCCGATGACGAACAATCCATCTTCGTGCGAAAGAAGTGATGTGTCACGCAGCCACGTATCGTACGTGGATTTGGTGAGTTGGAGTTGAAGTTCGCCGAGCGCGGCTTGCCAAACTTGATCGGGTTTCATACACACATCCTATAAAAAAACAGAGTCGTTTCTATAACGGGCAAACAGGTTTTGCCCATTGGATTGCAAATAATTTTTTTGTTGCGTCATTCAGGTAGGTCGCCGCAAGAGAGAGGTGCAGCACTGCGTTGAGCGATACATTTCAACGCCCGATCATTCTAACAGAGATCGCCTGACTCTTTCAATAGCTAACGCCTGTTCAATGTAAAAAGATCCGATGTTTTAAGGAATCGAAACCTTAATGACAACGACGATCTTTTCTATCGGATCATCCAGCGATTCATTGAGTGATGCCGCCTCTCACCCTGTCGCCTATCCCTACGTGTGGCTTCGACTCGAGCGTATCTGCCCACATCTTGGGGAATCCGTTGCGCGCAAGCACCAGATGACGGAATCTCAACGCGAGTCTTAAGGGAAACGAGTGCAATGAACAATGAACAATGGGATAATGAACCAACGACAAATGACAAATGACAA
>CAKKQG010000315.1 GCA_919901875.1 Anaerolineales bacterium | reverse complement strand
AATTTTGAGAGAGGCATGGAGGGGATTATAACAACATGGCAACGGATTATGTATCAGATGTAACGGATGTCCGCGTTCTTATCCGCTACATCTGTTACCCCATCCGTTGCCAACAGTTTTTATCGTCGCCCGATCCCCGCCACGCCATCCAACATCCTCAACACCTGAAACCGACTCGCCCACGCCCGCACGCGCGAGATACGCATCAACAACAGAAACACCACAATCGCGCCATAGATCAACGGCTCACGAATATCCGATTTGACGAGCCATAAATAATGAATGACTACCAAGATGCCCGCGAGATAAACCCAGCGATGGAGTCCTTTCCATTTTTTGCCGAGTCGCTTCATCCAGCCTTGCGTTGAGGTGAGTGCCATTGGCAGAAGAATTAAAAATGCGCTGAAGCCGACGAGCGCGTAAGGCTTTTTGAAGATCGCCTCATAGATTAATCCCAGATCGAAACCGTAATCGAGTCCAACGAATGTCAGGAAGTGAAACGAAGCGTAGAGGCAAGCATACACACCGAGAGGGCGGCGCACCTTCGCCGCGCTCTTGAACCCGAGCGTGACAGCCGGTGTGCAAGCAAGTGAGAGGCACAACAACGTCAATGCCGCCTTGCCGGTTTTTTGCGTGACGTATTGAATCGGATTAACGGTGAGATTATCGGTGAAAAAATCGAAGACTAGTAATGCAAATTGAGAAAGAGAAGCAAGATGGACGAGGATTTGAAAGGGAGTGAAGTTAAAACGCATGAAGTTAGAGGTCAGACGTTAGAAGTCAGAAGCCGACATCCGACCTCTGACTTCCAACCTCCATCATCAAAAGTTCTTCCTCAAATCCATCCCCTGATACAACGCCGCTACTTTATCAGTGTAGCCATTGAAAGATAGAGTCCGGCGGCGAGTGAGTTCGCCGATGCGACGCTCGGTGCCTTGTGACCAACGTGGATGATCCACTTCGGGGTTGACGTTGGCATAAAAGCCATATTCGTTAGAGGCGGCAGCCATCCAGAGTGAGCTCGGCATGTCTTTCACCAATTCGATCTTCACAATCGCCTTGATACTCTTGAATCCATATTTCCATGGAACAATTAAACGAAGCGGCGCGCCATTTTGCGGCGGCAGCAATTTCCCGTAGACGCCTGTCGCCAGCGTAGCAAGCTCATTCATTGCCTCATCCATCCGCAAGCCTTCGACGTAGGGCCAGGTATACCAACCCGCGCTTTGTCCAGGGAAAAGTGTCTTGTTAGAGAGCGATGTAAATTTTACATACTTCGCCTCAGACGTCGGCTCAACTTCTTTTAATAAGTCGGCGAGTGAAAAGCCTTGCCAAGGGATGACCATTGACCAGGCTTCAACACAACGCAAACGGTAGATGCGTTCTTGTTGCGTGAACTTCTTGAGCAGATCGTCAATGTCAAACGTCTTGGGCTTGTTCACCAAACCACTGACCTGCACCGTCCACGGGCGAGTCGGAAAATCTTGGGCAAGCGCCGCCACGTCTTCTTTGTCGGTGCTGAATTCATAATAATTGTTGTAGCCGGTCACCGCCGTGTAAGGTGTGAGCTTATCGCCAAGTTCATCCGTGTCTTTGCTGGTCTTCAACGTAGAGGGATCGGGAGTCGGCGCAGCAGGTTTGTTGGTTGTGCCGCAAGCGCTGGCGATCAACGCGCCCGCGCCAACCACGCCCGCCGTTTGCAAAAATTGGCGGCGCGAAAAGTAAATGTGTTCGGGAGTGATTTGAGAGGAGGGGATTTTTGTGGACATGATTAGTTGCGTATTGCGTATTTCGTATTACGTAACGGAATACGAAATACGAAATATGTTTTACGGATACGTTTCTGCTAGCAGAGATCGAATGTAAGCGTCGGTCTCTTGATACGCGCCTTCGCCGATGTGTTTGTAGCGCAAGCGACCGTGCTTATCGATGAGGTGGCGCGTAGGCCAATAACTTTGGCGATAGGCGCTCCAGATCGCGCCGTTGTTATCCATCACGACCGGATACTTGATACCCAAGTCTTGCGTTGCCTTAACGACGTTGCCGAAATCTTTTTCGTAATTGAACTCTGGATAATGCACGCCGATCACGGTGAAGCCGTCACCGTTATATTTGCTATACCATTCCTTCACCGAAGGAATCACATGTTGGCAATTAATTCAGCCAAACGTCCAGAACTCTACCAAGATAACTTTACCGCGTAATGAGGCAAGTGTCAGAGGCGCGTCGGTATTAATCCACGGCGTATTGTTAAAATCTGCGGCGGGACCCAGGTCGGGTAAATTGCTTTTAACGGTCATTGGGTTGTTAGACTCCGAAGGGTTGAGGGCCGTTGGCGATATCCCCGTCGTCAGTGACTGTGACCCCGAGGCGACGCAGGCGGAGATCGTCAAACAAATTCCAAAAAGAAATTTTAAACGCTTCACTATAGACTCTCCTTTCACGTTGTATGATACAGAGAGCGCCTTACAATTCCATTACGCGCGTTAGTGATATGTAAGGATTGGGCGTTAAAGTTTAAACTGGACTTACGCACCTTAATCACGAATGACTCGAATAAACGAATAGTACGAATTTTTGTTTTGTTTTATTCGTCAAATTCGGAACATTCGTGACATTCGTGATGAAAATTTCTGTGAACTGCGTAAGTCCATTTAAAAAGGATACGCAATGGGCGAGCAAAAAATTTTGGTGGTGGAAGATGAGCCGAGCATCGGCGAAGTGGTGAGCTTGTATTTGAAGCGCGCCGGTTATAGCGTGACGTTAGCGGGCGACGGTCACGCCGCGCTCGAGGCGTTTAAACAAACGTCGCCCGATCTGGTGATAGTAGATGTGATGCTGCCCAAGATGGACGGCTACGAATTGACTCGCCGCCTGCGAGCGTGGAGCGACGTGCCGATCATCATGCTCACGGCGCGCAAAGAAGAATCAGATCGAATCGCTGGACTCGACATGGGCGCGGACGATTACGTGGTGAAGCCCTTCAGCCCGCAAGAGTTGGTGAGCCGCGTCAAAGCGGTGTTGAGACGCACGCACGGCACGGTGCAAGAGAGTTATGAAGAGACATTGGATTTCAACGGTATGTTGATCGATCCGCGCACACGATTGGTAACGATGGATGAAAAAGAAAAATCTTTAACGGCAAAAGAGTTTGAATTACTTTGGTTGTTAGCTCGCCATCCGCGTCAGGTGTTCACGCGCGATCAATTATTGGAGCGTGTGTGGGATACAGAATACGTTGACCCCAGCACGGTGACTGTCCATATACGCCGCTTGCGCGAGAAGATCGAAAGTGATCCCTCGAAGCCAAGACATGTTATGACGGTGTGGGGAGTCGGATATAAGTTTGAACCGTGAGCAATGAACAATGAAACAATGAAGAATGAACAATGGGGAAAAT
>CAKKQG010000314.1 GCA_919901875.1 Anaerolineales bacterium | reverse complement strand
ATTTTGCCCGGCGGTTCAATCGGCTCATCTTATTTGCATGTCGCCCGCACCGTGTGCCGTCGCGCCGAGCGTTTGTGTGTTGCACTCTCACACGAAGAAGCGATCAACCCTCACCTCATTCCTTACCTCAACCGTCTCTCCGATGTTCTGTTCGTCATGGCGCGTTACGAAAACAAAATGCGCGGAGTGAAAGAGCCGTTGTGGGATATGAAAGCGTAGCCGATGGCTAATGGCGGATAGCGAATGGCTATCCGCTATCCGCGATCTGCTATCCGCCATTTTGCTATATGCCATCTGCCACTTTGATGCTCCAAGGCACCGCCTCTCACGTCGGCAAGAGCGTGATCACCGCCGCGTTCTGCCGTTTGTTTGCGCGTGAGGGCTATCGCGTGGCGCCGTTCAAAGCGCAGAATATGTCCAATAATTCTTTTGTGACTCGCGACGGCGGCGAGATGGGACGGGCGCAAGTCTTTCAAGCGCAAGCGGCGGGCGTCGAACCGCACGTAGATATGAATCCGATCCTGCTCAAGCCCGGCGCGGATACTAGCGCGCAAGTCGTTGTCTTGGGTCAACCGATTAACACAATGGACGTGAAGCAGTATCACGATTATCAAAAGATCGGATACGAAGCAGTGAAAGGCGCGTTGAGTCGTTTGCGGGCGCAATATGATCTCATCGTCATCGAAGGCGCGGGCAGTCCGGCAGAAATAAATTTGCGCGGGCGCGACATCGTCAACATGAAAGTTGCCAAGCTAGCGAATGCGCCCGTCTTCCTCATCGGCGACATCGAGCGCGGCGGAGTCTTTGCCTCACTCGTCGGCACGATGAGTCTTTTGACTCCATCCGAGCGTAAACACATTCGCGGATTCATCATCAACAAATTTCGCGGCGATGCTTCACTACTCGATTCGGGTTACAAATTTTTAGAGAAGCGCACACACCGCCCTGTGCTTGGCACTCTACCCTACCTCTTCGGACTTACTATTGATGAAGAAGACGCGGTATCAATAAAATCCCAATCTCTAATCTCCAATCTCCAATCTCTAAAAATTGGTGTCATCCATCTCCCTCACATCTCCAACGCCA
>CAKKQG010000313.1 GCA_919901875.1 Anaerolineales bacterium | reverse complement strand
GCTGTTACAAAAAGTCTGCTGAAGCAGACTGACCCCAACGCGATTTATCGCGTTTCCGCGAAGCGTATCAGCAGGATGATTCATCATCCTGCTTTTTATTTCTTCTCCATCCCCAACCTCCACGGCTATTGCAAAGTCCCTTGACACGGCGGTTGAAACCGCACCAACACAAAGCGAAGCCGACCTGCGTCGGCTAAAACCTCAGTCCGCGTAGGCGGACTTGGCCTTATGTTGCCGCGATTTCAATCGCCAGACGACTTTGCAACAGCCGTGCCCCAACCTCTGCCTACCATTTGCTAAATGACAAGTTTCCACTAGAATCTGTGATATGAAGACTCCGCATCCCATCCCCTATCAAGGTAGCAAACGGCACATTGCTAAATATATTTTGCCGTTTTTTCCAAAAGAGATAAACACTTTAATCGAGCCGTTTGCGGGTTCGGCGGCTCTATCCATTGCTGCCGCTTGTTATGGCAAGGCTTCACGTTTTCAATTAAACGATCTGAATCAACCGCTAACAGCGTTATGGCATGAAATCATCAATGATCCCAAAGGCATCGCTGATGGCTACAAACGGCTTTGGGAGAAACAACTTGGAAAGGAGAGGGAGTATTACGATTTTGTTCGTGACCAGTTCAACAAAACTAAACGCCCGGATTATCTGCTTTATCTTTTAGCGAGATGTGTAAAAGCGTCCGTGCGTTACAACGCCAAAGGCGAATTCAACCAAAGCCCGGACAACCGCCGGCTCGGGCGCAACCCCGAACAAATGGCAGAAGATATTTTTTCTGTCTCAAATCTATTCAAAGGCAGAGTCATTATCACCAGCAAGGAGTATCAAGAGATAATTAAAACTGCTACGAAGCGCGATCTAGTTTATTTAGACCCACCGTATCAAGGGGTTTGTAGCAGTGGCGATCCTCGTTATTACAGCGGAGTGGATTTCGATGAATTTATGACTTCATTGAAGTATCTTGTTCGTCAGAGTATCCCTTTCATACTGAGTTACGATGGACGCACAGGCAACAAAGTGTTCGGGAAAGAACTACCGGCTGAATTGGAATTACACCGCGTGGAAGTTGCGGCAGGACGCTCTACTCAATCAACACTTTTAGGCGGAGATGACATTACTTACGAGTCTTTGTATCTCTCCAAAGATTTGGCGGCAGATTTGGAAATCTCGCCTCAAGATTTGATCAACAAGTCATACAAACCGCAGGCGATCCAATTATCACTGTCGTCCAATTGAGATCATGCCCACAAAACCGCAAAAGCAATTGATACGAAAGTTGCTAAAGTCCATTTCAAACAAACGGGCGCGGATTGTAATTGAACACATCTTGAAACACGGGCATATCACCACAGAAGAACTCGAAAAGAAATACGGCTATAACCATCCGCCTCGCGCCGCGCGCGATGTGCGCGAAGCAGGCATACCGTTAGAAACATTTCGCGTATCATCTTCGGATAAGCGATCCATAGCGGCTTACAAGTTTGGTGACCTGACTCAAATACGTGAAGGACGCTTGCAAGGAAGACGGACATTCCCGAAAAAATTCAAGGACGAATTGCTCACGAACAGCGAGGGGAAATGCGTTATCTGCTCCGGCAGGTTTGAAACGCGATATTTGCAAATTGATCATCGCATACCTTATCAGGTCGCTGGCGATTCGCAAGAAGCAGAATTAAACTCCAAAGACTTCATGTTGTTATGTGGGTCATGCAATCGCGCCAAGTCTTGGTCTTGTGAGCATTGCGCTAATTGGCAGAACGACAAGATTTCAAAAGTATGCTTGGCTTGCTACTGGGCAAAGCCTGATGAGTATCTGCACATTGCGCTTCGGGAAATTCGACGAGCAGAAATTTTGTGGAATGAAAGCGAAGTTGAAGCCTACGAGCGGTTGAAGCAATCTGCGATTCAAAGTCAACAGGCGATCCCCGAGTATGTCAAGAAGATCATCAGCGCTTATTTAAATGACGCGGGGATCGCCTGATGCACCCGTTGTTATTCCCTCTCCACCCCCAACCCATATTCCCCTCAGGCAAAATTAATTTTGCGCCATCGTACGTCACGCCGCGATAGGGATCGTTTCGGCTTTCCACTGAAGGAGTTGTTATCTATATGCCAACCCGCATGTCAAAGATAGAATCAGCGATGCGCGTCGTTCTTGAGTTCAATGAGGCATTCAACCGTCATGATGTCGCAGGGATGATGCATCTCATGAGCGACGATTGTGTTTTCGAAAACACCTCTCCCGCCCCGGACGGCGCTGTGTACTCGGAGAAGGAAGTCGTCACTCAATTTTGGCAGGACTTCTTCCGCGAGTCGCCCCAGGCCCACATCGAAATCGAGGAGATATTTGGATTGGGTCTTCGCTGCATTATGCGCTGGCGATACGACTGGGTAGATGCCGCAGGAAAAAAGGGACACGTCCGGGGAGTTGACATCTTCCAAGTGAAGAACGGTTTCATCTGCGAAAAGTTTTCCTACGTCAAGGGATAGTCACTCCCAACCCGTCCCCCTCAGGCAAAATTAATTTTGCGCCGTCGTACGTCACACCACGATACGGATCGTTTTTGATCAACAACGGACCGTCGAGATCGGCGTAATCGGCGAGAGAGGCAATGTGCGCGGCGGCGGTGACGCCGATGGATGTCTCGACCATGCAGCCGATCATTACTTGCATATCTAACGCCCGCGCGGTGTGAATAGATCGAATCGCCTCGCGGATGCCGCCACTCTTCATCAACTTGATCACCACCCCATCCACTGCGCTTGCGTGCGCCGCCACATCACGCGCAACTTTGATCGGTTCATCGGCGAAGATCGGCACGCCGAACTTTTGATCGCGCAACCATTTCAATCCTTCAATGTCGCCTTTGGGCAACGGCTGTTCGACGAAAGCAAGTTTGTATTGCATGAGTCGAGGGATGAGGTCTTTCGCCTGCTCACGAGTCCAACCGGCGTTGGCATCCACGCACATCTCGCCGCCAAACGCTTCACGGATCGCCCGCACGCATTTTTCATCTTCTGCGCCGCCCACTTTAATTTTGATGATCGGCATCTTAGCATCTTTAGCACGTTGAGCCATCGCTTCGGGCAAATCCATTGCAATGGTGAATGACGTGAGAGGCGCGCAATTCGGATTCAAGCCCAACAAACGATACAACGGTTGACCGAGTCGTTTGCCCCAAAGATCATGCAAAGCAATATCAATCGAAGCACGGGCGGCTTGTGATCCAGCAGGTAGTGAATTCAAAATATCTTCGAGTTGAAATGGATCATCGCTCAACTTGATGCGCGAGAGATACTCCATGATGCCTTGCTGCGACTCGCCGTGATACGACACTGCCGCGCCTTCGCCGAGTCCTTCGTCAATATGAGCGATGACGTTATGCCGCTGGTCGCTTGCGCCATGCGCGATGCGGAAGGTGGTTTTGAGATCGAGCGTGAGGGGTTCGTAGGTGAGGTTCATAATTAGAGATTGGAGATTGGATGTTGGATGTTGGAGAGTTGCACGCGCGTTGACAGTTGAAGTCTAGAAAAATGTTCGGTAGCGGATTAGAGAAACCATCAAATACTATTTAATCGTCAACGTCATTGCGAGTGTTCTTCGCGGAGCGGAAAGCAATCTCAGACTCCGCCGGCGCGAGAGATTGCTTCGTCGCAAAGAACGCTCCTCGCAATGACGAATCCGCGATGACGAAATTTAGACAAAGCGCCGCACGCCAACAAAAATATTTTTCAATCGCTCACTATACACTGGGCTTCTGGTATCAAAACTGTTATACGTCACGCCGACACCGTTGCCTGAGGCGTGAATAAAATCATCGCCGCCGAGTGAGAGGG
>CAKKQG010000312.1:8320-9800 GCA_919901875.1 Anaerolineales bacterium | reverse complement strand
GCTAACCCCAAAAATAATCCAAAGCCCACACAATCCGTTACCGTTGTGACCATCACGGCAGAAGCCAGAGCCGGATCGAGTTTGAGTGATTTGAGTGTGAGCGGCACGAGTGTTCCGGCGATCCCGGCGGCGATCATGTTGCCGACCATCGCCAAGCCGATCACTAATCCCAAGACCGGAATCCCTTTCCACAAATAGGCGCCAACGGCAACGAGCGTGCCGATGATGAGTCCGTGAATGACTCCGATGCCGGCTTCGCGGGCGAGTGCGCGCCAGGCATCTTTGAATTCGATCTCGCCGACGGCGATGCCGCGCACGACCATCGCCAATGTTTGTGTCCCGGCGTTGCCGCCTTGCCCGGCGACGATGGATTGAAAGACGGCAAGCACCGAAACTTTGGCGATGGTGCTCTCAAAAAAACTGACCACGCTCGCCGCCAGAAATGCTGTGAAGAGATTGATGGCTAACCACGGCAGTCGCCGTTGAATCGAAAGTTTAACCGGGCTAAAAATTTGCAGGTCGCTGTCGCCGACGTTGGCGAGATGATACATATCTTCGGTCACTTCTTCTTCGATGACGTTAGTGACATCGTCGTGATTGATGATGCCGACCAGTTTGCCTTCGGCATCTACCACGGGGAGAGTTAAGAGTCCGTAGCGCTGGAAGAGTCGGGCGACCTCTTCTTGATCGGTTCCGGATGGCACGGTGATGATGTCTTTTTTGGTGATCGATTCAATAGGGGCATTCGGCGAGGCGACAATGAGGTCGCGCAAACCCACATTGCCGATCAAACGATCATTGCCGTCTAATACATAAAGGTAATAAGGAGTGTCGCCATTTAGATGGATGGCGCGCAAAAGATCAATGGCGGCTTGGCACGTCATCTGTGGATGAAGATAGGGGTAGTCGGGAGTCATCAAGCCACCGGCGGTGTCGTCTTCGTAGGCGAGCAGTGGCACTACATCTTCGGCTTGTTCGGCGCCCATCTGGGCGATGACGGTGGCGGCGTGTTCAGGTGAAAGGTCGCCTAGCACGTCGGCGGCGTCATCGGGTTGCATTTCATCTAGCACATCAGCCAGACGATCCGAAGAGAGTTGTGAAACCGCTTGCGCGACATCATCGTCTTCGAGATGTTCAAAAAGATCGGCGGTCTCTTCAGCGTCGAGGCGCGGCAACATCTCCGCTTGATCGTCGGGCGGCAGATCGGCGTAGGCTTCGGCTTGATCAGCCGGATGGAGAGTGATGAGGGCGGTGATCGCCTCATCTACCTTGCCGCTTTCGAGCGCGAGGCGAATGCGTTCTAATGTTTGGTCAATGACATCTTGTTCCATGCTGCGTCTCCTTGTGGTTTAAGACTCGCGCCTCAGCCTCTGAACTGAAGCGCACATGGAACATCGGGGGGACAGTTCAGGTGGAACGGAGAAGCGCGGTATGTATATATGAGTCGGGATCGGGATTATCGGAAGTCATAGAAAATAGC
>CAKKQG010000312.1:0-8220 GCA_919901875.1 Anaerolineales bacterium | reverse complement strand
AGCGATGATCTCGTCACCGGCTTCTAACACGGTGATGCCGCGCGGCATGATCATTTCACTCCCGCGCAAAATGCCGGAGATCACACAGTGGGGCGGTAATTGTAAATCTTTGATCGTCACCCCAATTGCTTTTGCGCCGGGGTAAATTTTTTCTTCGACCAATGTATATTTGCCGCGCCGCAGTTTGGAGAGAATCATCATGTCGCCCAGCGACATTTCTTCTTCGATCAACTTTGCCATCAGGTCGGCGTGATTGAGGGCAACATCCACGCCCATCTCGTTTGTGAACAGCCAAGCGTTTTTGGGATTGTTGACCCGGGCGATGACGCGCTTAACGTTGAAGTGATAGCGCGCCAGTGAGGCTGTCACTAAATTGTCGGCGTCATTATCGGTGACGGCTGCCACGACCTGCGCCTCTTTGATGCCGACTGATTCCAACGTTTGCGGATCGGTTCCTTCGCCCTCGACGATGATTTCGGTGGGCAGTTCACGGTGCAATCGAGCGAGAGTGGGCTTGCGATGTTCAATTAAACGAACTTGGTGCCCTTGCGAATGGAGCAGAGTAGCAAGATGCGATCCGGTGCGACCACCGCCGACGACAATAACCAACATATCCTACTCCTTCTTCGCTTGATCGAGTAATTTTTGCAGAGAGGCTGCGCCCTGCGCGGTGGCAGTGACGAGCAAAATATCGTGCGCCTCAAGCGTCTCATTGCTCTTGGGCAGTTGAGCGCGACCGGCGCGCGTCAATCCGCTGATAACCGAGTCGCCGCTTGGCAATACATCATTGATCGTCTTGCCCGCTAACGTTTCGGGGATGATCAGTTCGTAGAGATGCACTTCGCCGTTGCCTGCCGAATACACGCTTTGCATACCGGGATTCAAAATCGTTTGCTCCACGCGCTGCGCCGCCCACGAGGACGAGGCGACTGTTTGCAAATTTAGTTTTTGATAGATAGAAGCGCGAGACGGATTGTAGAGACGCGCCACGACGCGCGACACATGATAGATGTCGCGGGCGATGCGGCAGGTAATTATATTGATACTGTCGAGGGTGGTCACGGCAGCAAACCCGTAAGCCTGTTTGATCCCGGCACGCTCCAGCGAATCTTGATCCAAACCTTCGCCCTCTACCGCTTGTCCGCGAAAATTTGGATCCAAGCGTTGAAATGCTTGAGGATCGGAATCAATGATGGCGACGCTATAGTTTTGCCGTGCGAGCGACATCGCCAACGCGGCGCCCAAACGTCCGCAACCGACGACAATGATATGGGGCGCGCTCACCGTTTTCTGTTGTTCATGAGTCATGTTTCACCTAGATGATAGGGCACTTCTGTGATCACGATGTTGTGCAGCCCCAGTAATCCTAAGCGCAAGAAAAACGCGGTCTGCGTGTGCAGCATGTTGTGCCACCAACGGCTCGGCACAAACTCCGGAACGATCACCGTCAGCACCTCGTTCGGCTGCCGCTGTTGCGCGATCTGTTGAAGATAGTCCAGCAGAGGCTCGTAGAGCAAACGCGAAGGCGATTCTAAAACTTTTAAGCGGATGCCGTTGCCCCAGCGTTCCCATTTCGCCTTTATTTTTTCTTCCTCCTGTGGATCAAGGGAGACGTATACGGCGGTCACATCATCCGAAACAGATCGCGCATAGTGCATGGCTTGGATCGTGCCGCGATGGACGCCGCCGATGGCGACAATGACTCGGTGCCGACGAATACCGGGCGGCGCACCAAACGAATCGAGCGACAACCCTTTGGCGAGATGTTTGTAATGGTTGTGTATGGTTAAGAAGATAGCAACGAGAATCGGGATCAAGAAGACGACAATCCACGCGCCGTCGCGGAATTTGCTCACCGAGAAAACGATCATGACGATGAACGTGCAGACCGCGCCGAAACCATTGATCGCTAATTTGATCCGCCACTTTGAATCGTAATGCAGTTCAGAGGCGATCTGTTTCGATGTCTCGCCCGGTTTGAGCTTGCCCGATTTCCACCAGCGTATTGCCATGCCCGTTTGCGAAATGGTGAATGAAAGGAACACGCCAATCGCGTACAGCGGGATCAGCGCGGTGGTCTCGGCGTTAAAGATGATAATCAGAATTGCGGCGAATACCGCCAGCGTGGCGATGCCGTACGTAAACACTAAGCGGCTGCCGCGATAGGTTAATTGCTTGGGCAGGAATCTGTCGCCTGCTTGCAGCGCGGCGAGCCGCGGAAAGTCGGCATATGAGGTGTTTGCCGCCATGATCAAGATCAACGTGGTGCCGCCCAACAACGCCAGATACATCGGATTCTCTTTGCCATAGATCGTGCGACCCAATTGCGAGAAGATCGTCTCGAGGTGCGACGGCATAGCGTTCATTTGACCGGCGAGGAATGTGATGCTGAAGAACATGAACGATAGAATCGCCGTCATCACAATCAAGGTGGCGCCGGCATTGCGACTCTTGGGCTCTTGAAAGGCAGGGATGCCGTTGCTGATCGCTTCGACTCCGGTCAGCGCGGTGCAGCCACTGGAGAACGCTTTGAGAACCAGAAATAGGGTGAGGTCTTGGGCAACAGCGTGCATTGCCTCAACATTTTCAACTGAAGGGAGCGAACCTGTGAAGAACCGGAAATAACCGAGGCCAATGGTGAACAAGGTTATGCCTAAAAAGAAATAGGTAGGGATAGCAAATGCTGAGCCCGATTCTTTGACGCCGCGCAAGTTGATCAATGTCATGAAAACGATCATCGCCAGGGCGATGATGACCCGGCTCGGATACAACGCCGGGAATGCCGAGGTGAGCTGCGCCACGCCCGATGAAATGGAGACGGCTACCGTTAAGATGTAGTCGGTGAGCAATGCCGCGCCCGCCACTTGCGCCACATATTCGCCCAAGTTGTCACGGGCAACAATGTAGGCTCCGCCGCCGTTGGGGTAAGCGTGGATCGTTTGCTCGTAGGAGATCGTCACAATTGCCAACAACGTAATGATGGCAATGGCAATGGGAAGCGAGAGAGTGAGTGCGCCCGCGCCAGCCAAGATTAGCACGATCAAAATTTCATCGGTGGCATATGCTGTGGAGGAGAGCGCATCCGAAGCGAAGACCGCCAGCCCGACCTTCTTGCTGATCGTTTGGTGCGCGGCATCGGCGGTGAGCAAACGCGGACCGAGCAGCCAATTCTTAAGCCATTGAAGCGGAGGGCGGCGCTGTTTAATTTGAGAAGTTGTTGTCATTAAATTCCTTGATAAGAGGTCGTAGCGCAAATTGCCAATTTGCGCTTACAGCCTTTAAGGCAATGCAAAGCCCGCCGTCTTATAAATCATGTAAGGTTGGCGGGCTTGGGTGTGGGCAATATATCCCTGTTTGGCTTGCGAGTCAATATAAAAACGAATCAAAAAAGCCCGACTCATAAAACCTGAGTCGAGCTTTTCTAATCTCTAATCTCTAATCTCTATTTCCCCGTCAATGCTTTCACCGCCGCATCCAACTGTGGATCGAGTTTGGCCTCGCGATCGGCCTTCGTCATCTTCACTTCGATATCCGGCGTGATGCCTTTCTCGTGTACCCAATTGCCGTTGGGCGTGAGCCAGCGGAAAATGGTGATGCGCGCTTCGCCTTGTTCATTTGAAAGCTCGTAACCGATCTGCCCCGTGCCTTTGCCGTACGATGTCTCGCCGATGATCGTGCCGCGCTTGTAATCTTGTATCGCGCCGGTCACCACTTCGGATGCGCTGGCGCTCCCCTGATTGATCAACACTACGAGCGGAATGTCGGTGGCGAGTCCGCCGCCTTGTGTCAATACTTTTTGTTCACGCCCGTCGCCAAAGCGTTCAACCAACAAAACCTTGTTTCGGCTAATAAAATGGCTGGCGACATCCACTGCCGTATGCACATATCCGCCGCCATTGTTCCGCAAGTCAAGGATGATCCCTTTGGGTTTCTGCGCCATCAAGGTCTTAAGTTGAGTTTGCAGTTCGCCGCTCGTCTTGGCGCCAAACTCGTTCACTTTGACGTAAGCGATGTCATTCGGCAGCATTTTGGTTTCAACCGATGTGATGATCACCTTCGCCCGCGTCACTTCAAATTCTAATGGCGCGCTTTCGCCGTCGCGGACAATTAACAATTTAACTTTTGTGCCAGCCGGTCCACGAACTTTGCTGATGATCGTGTACAGGTCTTGTCCGGCGATGTCTTCGCCATTGACTTTGGTCACCGTGTCGCCGGGCAAGATGCCGATTTTTTCGGCAGGTGAGTTGGGGATGGGCGAAATAATTTTTAGATACTTGCCACTGATCTCAACAGTCGCGCCAATGCCTTCCAACTCGCCGGAGAGTGAGGTGGAATTGATCTTAGACTCGGCCGGCGTCATGTAGCCGGAGTGCTTGTCGCCCAACGCCTGAATCATCCCCTTGATCGCGCCGTAGACTAACGCTTGATCGTCAACGGGCTGGCTGTAATAATTTTTATGAACCAGAGTCCACGCTTCCCAAAATGGGGCGAACTTGGTTTGAAGATCCACTGGTGTTCCAGTGTCCGGTGGCGGCGTCACCGTGGTGTTTGTTTTTCCGCTAATGAGGGGCAGGGCGCTGAGTTGCGATCCGCTGCCTGCCGTGACATGTCCCACCGCGAATCCAGAAGCGAAGAGCCCTACTGCCAGCATCCCCATTAAGATGCCGCCTAATGTCCATCGAATAATTTTTCCTAACATAGATATCTCCTTTTCAGATTTCCGTAGAGACGTTATATATAACGTCTCTACGGAGGTCTTCGGAAAAGATCATATCGCAAAACCGTGAAAGCGAGATGAGATAAATATGAGATTAGACTTCCGAAGTCTGCGAGACTTCGGAAGTCTGAGTTAAACAAAAAAGACCCGAAGGGTTTAGCAAACCCTTCGGGTCTATGCGGCTGTTATGGCTCGACAATTAACTTGCCGACCATACCGGCTTCGGTGTGACCGGGGACGTCACAGACGAAATCGAACGTGCCGGCTTTTGTGGGCTTGAAGGTGATCGTCTTCTTCCCACCGGCAGGAATCGTTTCCTTCACGTTGAAATCTTTAACGATGAAGTTATGCTCCAACGTGCCTTCGTTGACGTAACTGACGACAACAGGCTGATTGGCTTTCGCCTTGATCTCTTTGACATCAAATTTGATGTCTTGCGCTTTGAGCGTTACCGTTACGCCCGCGCCGCCGCTGCTGCCGCCACAGGCTACCAAAAGTAGGCTTGTCACGACAACCACTACACTAACCAATAACACTTTCTTGTTCACAGATTTTTTTTCTCCTTTGTTGAAAAATCGGGGGAGATTATATCACCCGATCTAATCTATCCATCCTTGTCGTTTGAACCAGCGCCACAACAAGAACGGGATCGAGATCATCAGTGTCATCATCGCCACAAAAAACGCCGCGCTTCCAAACGGCAGCGTTTCAAAGTTCATGCCGAAGAATCCGGTGAAGAATGTGAGCGGCATGAACAACGCGGTCAGGATCGTCAGCACCTTCATAACATCATTCGTGCGGTTTGCCGTTACCGAGAGATAGGTGTCGAGCGTGCCGCTAATGAGATCGCGCAGTGTGTCGTTGATGTCTGACAGACGCACAAAATGATCGTAGACATCGCGGAAATAAATTCGCTCCGAGGGATCCACGACGGCGTACGTGTCGCGGGCGAGGCGGTTCATCACTTCGCGCTGCGGGATGATGATGCGGCGCAGATGAAGCACGGCGCGCTTGATAGAAAAGATTCGATTCAACACTGTGCGATCCGTGCTGGCGAACACATCATCTTCCAGACGATCAATGGCGTCATCCATCTTGTCTACGACGGGCATAAAGTCGGCGGCGAGAGTGTCGAGAATGTGATACAGCAAATAGTCCGCGCCGCGCGCCAGATAGCGCGGATCGCGCTGGCAGGTATTCCATACATGATCGGCTGAGAGAAACGGATTCTTGTGGTGCGTCACCAAAAAATTTTTGCCAAGAAAAGCGTCAATCTCGTGCGTGCCAAGTTCATAACCCTTCTCGTCAAACGACAAACCATGAACGACAATGTAGACATACTCGCCCCAGTCATCCACCTTCGGAACGTGCGCTTGTTGCAGCGCGTCGTCAATCGCCAACGGGTGAAAATTGAAGACATCGGTTAAAAGTTTTTCCACGCGCTCGCGCGGCTCGTCGGCAAAGTCTACCCAAAGCAAACCGCCCGAATCGTGCAGGGCAACTTTCCAGTGAGCTGCGGGGACATCGGTGGTGCTGTTGCCTTTGCTGTTGCGATAAATCGTGCGGATCATAAATTCCTCACATAGTCTTCAAACTGCTCGCTATTGCACGCCTCAATGTATTTCAAAATCTCCAAACCATCTAATGGATAAAGCGGGTGACACGATGTGGGTGATGCGCCGCGCGGCGCGTGCGCGACATACTTAACAGATGGCGCGGGGATGTCGGCGTGATCCAACTTCTCGACGATCTCTTCAGCCGTGATGATCGTTGTTGTAGCGAGCATCGCCAGTTCAACATCCACTGCTTGGTTGCCGCCGATGATCGCATTGCCACTTTTATCTGCCTTCAGCGCGTGGATCACTGCCACATCCACTTTGATCGCCGGAAAAGCAACCAGCCCTTCGCCGCTATAGGGATCGCGGATCGTTTTCACATCGGGTCGCAATTTTAAAAGATCAGTGCCGATCCAACCACGTCCTGCCATGAAACCCACATCGGCTAACGCCGCGCGTAAACCAAACGCCAAGCTGGCTTCGGTCTCTTCGATGATTTGTATATCGCCCAGGTTTGCCGCTTGGGTGAACATTGGCGCCAGACCAAAAGCTTCCATCCCAAAATAACACGAGCGAACTTTTTTAACGATGCCCGCGCCGACGAGTAGATCGGATTCGTAAGAGGCGGTGAAAGCGAGAAGTGTGAGGTTGGACGTTGGACGTTGGACGTTGGATCGGAGCATCTCTTTTACAAATGCCACCGGACGGCGATAGAGAGTCATGCCGCCGAGGGCAAGGGTGATGTTGGACGTGATGAGTTGGGGCGTCTCGTTTAGAGGAATAATTTTTGAATGTTGATCCATGTTCTTTGCTGCCTCTTGGCGGTTTTCTCTTTCGTGTGATGGGGCGATTATACGGTAAAAAAAATTTCGCGGCATCGCGTTTATAATTGAAGCAGTCGCATAAATCAAAATAAGGTTGATAACTCTATGACCACTTCTCTTGGCACGGCAAAAGCAAAACGCGGGCAGATCGTTTATGGCGAATACGATCTCGTTCAACATCCGGTGGGCGGCGTTGACCGCGTCCCTGTGATCATCGCTCAAGGATCAAAAGACGGTCCCACTTTTTGGATCACGGCGGGCATTCACGGCGGCGAACACGCCGGAGTGCAGGTGATTCACAAATTGATCACCAAAGAGTTGATCGAAAATTTGCGCGGCACGATCATTTCAATTCCGGCGTTGAATCCGGCGGGGCTGCGGACTCTGGAGCGGCAAGCCTATTACTACGATGGCGACCCCAACCGTTTATTCCCCGATGGGCGCGAGCGCAAAGACGATCCCGACAAGAACCCGCCGTCATCGCTCGAACTTGCCTACGGACGACTCTTTGAGGAGATCAAAAAATCGGCGAATTATTTTTTCGATCTGCATTGCATGAGTCCCTACTCGCTCTCGTTTGTTTTTCGTGATCGCATTTTGTATCGCAAGGGGGATGATAAAACGCAGAAGCAAGCCGAAGCCACGAGCGCAAAAATGGAAGAGATGGCGCAAGCCTACGGTCACACCGTGATCGCCGATTTTTCGGTGAACAAATATATTGACGAGAAACTTCACCGCTCATCCACTGCGGCTGCCGCCTCTCTACTCGGCATCCCGTCACTCACTGCCGAGCTCGGTTCGCCTTACACACCCGATCCCAACATCGTGCGGGCAAGCCTAAGCGGTTTACGAAACGTGTTGCGCTGGGCAAAAATGTTGAAGGGTGATCCCGAACCGATCAACGGAATCAAGATTGTTGACCCGGGTTTCAACACGCGCCGCCGCAACATTGCCCGCGTGACGCAGCCGTGCGTCGTTCATCACTTGGTGGAACCCGGCGACAGGGTGAGAGTCGGCGACCCCGTGGTGGAGATGCGCGATGTGTGGGGCAGGGTGATCGGAATTCTAAAATCAGAATACGAAGGCTTCATCATCTCGCGCCCGCGTGGCATCCTTTTCTACC
>CAKKQG010000311.1:1185-3074 GCA_919901875.1 Anaerolineales bacterium | reverse complement strand
GCTCAGCGCAGTCTGGTCGCCCGATGACGCTCAACTGGTCGCTTTTACCTATCAGGCGAGTGACAAACAAAGCCTGGAGGCAATCAAGGCACAGTTGGAGAAAAATAGTAAGAACGCCACGATTGAACTGCGCGGCGCGGAGGACGAAACAGTGATCCTGCGCGTTGCCGCGCGCGGCTACATCAAATCGGCGGTATCCCTTGAGCGTTACAACGCGACGGGTTACGCCGGCGCGATGCTGCACTGGCGCGGCGGCGATCCGCGACGCATTGATGGCAAAGACAAAGAAGATAATTTCTTCTACGTCGTTGCCGCCTGCGGCGATGATCTCACGGCGCGTTTTGCCGAGCGGTTGCAGTTAGCAATCTCGTGGGCGATCAAAGATGAATGGGCGGCGGCATTGATGCAAGCCGGCATGGACGCGGGCGAGGAAAACAAACTCGTCTCGCGGCTGCCAGTGGCGCACTCGCCCGAACTCACTCCCGCGCTCGAACGCGTCGGTTGGAGTGAGGAAGAAGGAGACAAAGAGATGGACGCGCGCGGCTTGATCTTCAAGTCTGCTTTGCGCGTCGTCAAAGATAATGACGCATGGAGCAAGGTCATCAGCGACTTGCTCAAGAAAAAGCGTATCGTTATCTAAAGTAAAGAGCAAACTTCAAACTTCAAAATTCAAATTACAAACTTCAAACTCAAAATTTGAAGTTTGTTTTTTTTGAAGTTTGAGATTTGACGAAAGGAGAGTCCACTATGGCAAGACAGGAAGCTCAGAGCAAGTTGCTCTACTATCCCACCCCGCTTGAGATGGTGCAGATGATCGCGACGTGGCTGAGGGCCGGCGACGGCTTGATGCGCTACGCCGATCCATGCGTGGGGGAAGGCGAGGCGCTGCGCGCCCTCGTCGATCAGGTCGGTGGAGCAACGAAAGAAACGTGGGGCGTGGAGTTGTCCTACTCGCGCGCTGAGAAAGCGGCGAGCGTGATCGATGCTGTGTTGCCCACCTCGTTCTATGCGGCGAGTTGGGAAGAAGATTCGGCGTCGGTCGTGTTGGATAACCCGCCTTACGATTGGAGTGAGTGGCGCGATGACAATGGTAAACGGATGCGGCACGAAGTGCTGTTCGCCCAAAAGGTCACATCCAAACTTGTGGACGGCGGCGTTCACATTCTCATCGTTCCGCAAAATATTTTGCGTGATGAGACGTTGGCACGTCACTGGAGCGGCTGGTACGAGCGAACGCTCTGCTTTCGTTTCTCCGATGAGTTGTTCGAGGCGTTTAGCCAAGTCATCCTCATCGGCGTGAAGCGTCGCAAATATCAATACCCGACAGGACAACAGATCGAACTGTTCAAGATGTGCGGGTACGAAGGAGAGACAGACCTTTCCCCGATTGAAAACGGCGATGGCAGGTTTCAACTGCCTCCGTCGCCCAAGACCGCGCGCTTCGTCTACCACGCCATCGGCGAAGCGGAGCGCGTGTTAGTCGCGGCCAAAGCCAACGTCTTGGGAACGCCGGATTGGGCGAAGCAAACGTACATTCGTCCGGTCGGCGCGCCGATCAATCCACTCACGCAGTTGAAGATCGGGCATCTCTCGATGCTGATCTCAGCCGGTGAGTTGGGCATCGTGACTCTGAAAGGCAAGAAGGGTCAGATGTTGGTCAAAGGCACGTTGGTCAAACGGATCGAGAAAACTGCCGAACCGATCTGCGACAAAGATGGAAACGTCACAGGACAAAAGGTGGAAGAGATCGAGAAGATGGCTTCGGTCATCACCTTGACTCACGCCAACGGCACACTGGAGAGCATTTCGGGCTCGGACGCGGTGGCAAAGTTCATCACCGAGAACGTGAATGAACTCGCCGGCGCGGTGCTGGAGCGCAACAAGCCGTT
>CAKKQG010000311.1:0-1085 GCA_919901875.1 Anaerolineales bacterium | reverse complement strand
CAAAACACGCTGGACGGTTTTACGGTCGAGTGCGTGGATCGCGACGACTACACGCTGTTCGACTTCTTCGCCGACTATGACGGCGATAAGTTAGGTTGCAAAGCAGTAGCGATTGTCGGGTTCGAGGCGGCGAAATACGATGCGGGTATCCGCGAGATCGAACTTCGCTCCCGATGGGTGCCGATGATCTACGAAGAGTCTGGTAAGGAGGTCGTCGTTCACGCGCCGTGCTGCCCACAGTGTGGCAAGCCGTTGGGCGCGAGAACGGAGAAGGAGACAGGTCGCAAGGAGACAGGTCGCTTCATCACGTCACAACTGTTGCAGCATGTAGGTAATAAGAAGTCTAATCGTTACACGATGATTAGCTTCTCACCGCCCGATGTATGCCCTCACGTCGAGAGCGCGTTGGTGCGCGATGAGAAGGGCAAGGTGATGATGATGAACGACAAGCCGCTCAGGGCTGAACGCAAGTGCGGCGCGCGGTTGTACGAGATGTCGCGCTGGCGACGGACCGGCGTGGGACGATTGGTGCAGAGAAAGTTTGCCCATCGCTTCAAGGTGTATATCGCAGACGAAGTACACAAAGCAAAAAGTGGAGACACAGATATCTCCGGTGCCGATGGTCGCTTGTTGTCTTCCATCCGCGACTCGATTGCCCTGACTGGCACGTTGTTCGGCGGCGTGGCGAGCAGTTTGTTCTACTTGCTGTTTCGCCGCTCGGGTGATGTGCGACAGCACTACGACTTCAAAGAAGTGAATCGCTGGATCGATCACTTCGGCTTGTGGAAGTATCGCTACATGGACAACGGCAACATCAATGTCCAACGCGGCAAGTCGTCCGGCGTGGAACGCTGGAACACGCGCCCTCCGCAAGAGATGCCGGGCGTGTCGCCGGCAGTCGTGCGCTTCTTGTTGCCAATCACACTCTTCGGCAAGATCACCGATCTCGGTTATGTCCTGCCGCCGCTGCACGACGAAGTGCGGCTGGTGAACATGGGCAAGGAGTTGAAGGAACACTACCTCAACACCAGTGAGTTCTTGCTTGAGCAGGCGATGGAACGGCTCGAAGAAGAACACGATCCGGG
>CAKKQG010000310.1 GCA_919901875.1 Anaerolineales bacterium | reverse complement strand
CGCCGCATCCACTTTCTCTTTGATCATTTCCTTCATCGGAATTATTTTTCCGTTCTCTATTGTCAAAACATGATCAGCTAATGCGGCGATGCGATAGCTATGTGTCACCATAATGAGCGTCTTCCCTGCTTGGCGAGTCATCTCGTCGAGCAGCTTTATCACAGCGTTGCCCGTTGCATCATCAAGGTTGCCGGTTGGTTCATCGGCGAGAACAAGGCGCGGGTTTTGAATCAATGCGCGGGCGATGGCGACTCGTTGTTGTTCGCCGCCGGAGAGTTTATCGGGGAAAACTTTGGCGCGATCAGAAAGACTCACATGATCGAGTAAGGTCATCGCTCGTTGCGTTAACTCTTTTCCGTTTTGTCCGGCGAGTTCGGCGGGGAGTGACACGTTTTCTAAAACGTTCAACGTTGGAATCAAGTTGAAGAATTGGAAGACGAAGCCGATGTTGTCGCGACGGAAGACGGTGCGCCCCCCGGCATTTAAACGGGTGACGGCAACCCCGTTGATGTAAATGTCGCCGCGCGTGGGTGAGTCGATTGCGCCGATCAGATTCAACAATGTACTCTTGCCGCTTCCGCTTCGTCCGCGAATCGCAATAAATTCCCCTTCGTCAAACGTTGCGCTTGCATCATCTAATATGGCGCGTGTGTTATTGCCTTCTATAAAATGTTTGGTTAAGTTTTCGATTTGAACGAGTGTGGTCATAGCCAAAGAATTGTATCGCTAAATAAAAAGACCTCGAAGAATTTTCTTCGAGGTCTTTTATTTACCCGGTGGGTCCCGGATTTCGCGGGCGTGGCGTGTTAAAGTTTCTTTGCGGCGCGGATTGTGAACTCAACGTTGCTTTGAGAGTCAACGTTTCACTGCCGCGTAGAACAGTGAGCGTGATCTCATCGCCCACTTTATAACTTGTCACCAAGTCGGCGAGCGAGTGAGTCTTATCTAGCGCGGTGTCATTCACTTTGCTGATCACATCGCCCGTTTTGAGACCGGCTTTTTCGGCGGGGCTGTTGGCAATCACGTCGCGGATGATCGCGCCGGACTCTACACTCAACTTTTCTGTCTTCGCCAAGTCGGCTGTGACGATCTCAAACTGCACGCCCAAGTAAGGGCGGGTCGTCACACGCCCAAAGGGAAGCGCGGGCGCGTTGGGGTTGGGCGTCGCGTTGTTGCCGCGCGCGTCGAATTGCGCTTGCATGGTTTGAGCTTGCACGGCGCCATTCGCCAACCCTAAGCGATAGCTGCCAAACGCAACTCCGGCAACTAACGCGACCACGATAATGGACACAAGCGTAACACCCCCGACAATTTTCAACATTGAAAAACGATTCTCAGTCATTTGTAAATTCTCCTTTTGCCTAAAGCAATATCAAGGTTATAAACAATTTTCTTCAAGATGATGTGAATTTACTTTTAGTGTTTGATTAACCCGCGATGGCAGAAACCCGTTTTCTCCGAGAAAACGGGTTTCTCTGACTCTCCCGAAGGTTCTAAAACCTTCGGGAGGGCGATCTGGCGGTAGAGGTATGTAGATTTTTTGTGGAGAAAGCAAAAAAAGACCTCGAAGTTTTGGAAACCTTCGAGGTCTGAAGCGCCCGAATTTATTTGCAGTTTTTTACGAATCCGCTCATATCCGTCACCAATCGCGACGGGTTTTGCGTCAGCGCGTCAAATAAAATTCCTACATGCGTTGTCTTTTCATACAAACGAAATTCTGATCGTCCGCCAATTGAAATAAGTTTATCGTTGAAAGTTTGCGAGATGCCGAATGGCACGGTGGTGTCGCTGTCGCCGTGAAGGATCAGGGCAGGGGGAAAGTTGGATTGTAAATGCGTTGTCGCCGAAGCGTTGGCAAAATTCTTTTCGCTTTCAAATACGGCGGGCAACAATTTGCTCTCGTTGCCTTTCGATCTCTCAAACGCCATTTGGGCGTTGATGTCGTACGGTCCACTCACGCCGATGTAACCGCACAGCGTGCCCGCCGAATGATCGCGCGCGTTGAGAAATTGCGGGTCGAGTATGGCTAACGCCGTCAGTTGCGCGCCCGCCGAATGTCCGCTGACCACGATCCGTTTTGGGTCGCCGCCGAACTGCGAGATATTTTCAATCGTCCAGGCAATTGTCGCCGCCATTTCTTCTGTTTGCGCGCGATACGTCACTTTGGGATGCAGCGTGTAATCGGGAATCACCACCACGATTCCGAGCGGCACAAATTTTTGAGCGACGGGCGCGTACAATTCCTTCTCGCCGCTGTTCCAACTTCCGCCGTGAACAAAGATCAACACCGGGTAGCCGTCACCGTTTTCGGGGCGATACACATCGAGCTTCGCCTCACTTGCGCCAAACTTAATATTCTTGTTGATGAATTTGTATTCGGCGTAATACTTATCGCCGATCTGTTTGGCGTTATACAGTTTGATGTAATAATTGATCGTGTCGCGGAAAAACCAAAGCGCCAGTCCAATGATGATGATGCCAAT
>CAKKQG010000309.1 GCA_919901875.1 Anaerolineales bacterium | reverse complement strand
GGCAGATCAACATGGCGATCCGCCCGCGCCAACCGGGTTCGTCCATCAAGCCTCTCACATACGTCGCCGCCTTTCAAAAAGGATGGACGCCCGCCACCGTGATCTGGGACGTGCCGACAAAATTTCCGGACGGCGCCAACCCGCCGTACGAACCCAAAAATTATGACTCGCGCTTTCACGGTCCGGTGCGAATGCGCGACGCGCTCGCTAATTCGTACAACATCCCCGCCGTGAAAGCGTTGGAGTTCGTCGGCGTGTACGACGACCCGAAGACTCCGCAGCGCGAAGGGCTGATCGCTTTCGCTGAAACACTTGGCATCAATTCACTCACGCGCAAAGATTATGGATTGGCTCTTACGCTCGGCGGCGGCGAAGTGACTCTGTTGGAATTGACGAACGCCTACGCTACTTTTGCCAACAGCGGTAAGCGCGTGATGCCGATTGCGATCAATAAGATCACCAACGCGACGGGGACGATCATCTGCGCCCAACCCACCAAAAAAGATCAAGTGATACCGTCACCCGATGGCAAACCGCTTCCAACGTGTCAGCCCCTGCCGCAAAATTTTGGCGAGCAAGTTGTTAAACCTGAACACGCATTTTTGATCAGCGATGTGTTGAGCGACAACGACGCGCGATCATTGGCATTCGGAGTCAATTCGATTCTAAAATTAACTTTCCCTGCCGCCGTTAAAACAGGCACGACCAACGACGTGCGCGATAACTGGACAATCGGCTACACACCGAATCTGGCGGTGGGTGTGTGGGTGGGCAACGCCGATTACACTCCGCTCGGACAAAACTTAAGCGGCGTGAGCGGCGCGGCGCCGATCTGGAAAAATATAATGGAAGGCGCATGGAAGATTCTCAACACCAAGCCCGCCGAATTTAAACAACCTGATTCGGTTTTGCGTTCCGAGATTTGCGCGGTGACGGGCGCGGCGGTGAACGAGTATTGCCGGGCAATGATCGATCCGCGCCGACCCAGCCAACCCGCCGTGCGTATCGAATTCTTTGCTAATGATCAACCGCCGCTTAAAGCCGATCAAGACATTGTGGGCAAGGCGTTCATTGATAAATTTTCCGGTCTGCGTGTGAATCAATTTTGCAAAGACAACTGGGAAGAAAAATTTGTCGTCAATCTGACCGACAAGTCCGCTCTCAGTTATTTGGAAAAAGATTCGCAGGGGCAGAAGTGGGCGGAGATTTTAAAAATTGGATTCCCGATCCAAAACCTGTCGCCCGACTCATGCAGTGAAAAATCGCCGCGCGCCAAAGTCAGCATCATCTCGCCGCGCGACAACCAAACGCTCAATGGCAACATTCAAATCGTCGGCGTCGCCGATGTGGAGAACACGCAGTTTGATCGCTTCGTCGTCGAATTCGGTTTGAGTCACGATCCGCAAGGTTGGGGCAACATCAGCGGACCGAACCCGATCCCGTTTAAGAACCCGGCGACACTGGCGACGTGGGATACTTCTAAAGTGCAAGATGGAGCGGCAACGATCCGCATCCTCGTGTTTGATAAACAAGGTCGCTCGGCCGAAGCGCGACTCAAAGTGAATCTGCAACAGCCAACCCCGGTGCCGAGCAGCACACCGTTGCCCACAAATACGCAACCGCCGACGAACACGCCTCTGCCAACAAACACGAATGCGCCAACGGCGACGGCAAGCGCGACACCTATTCCAAGCGCCACGCGCACCAATGCGCCCACGGCAACCAACACACCTGTGACTCCGACTTCAACATTTACAGCGACACTCGCGCCGACGGCAACCTTCACGGCAACAAGCGCACCGACGGCGACAATCGCTTCAACGCCAACCGCTAGCACCACAGCAACAGCGTCAGCGACAAGTGGAGCAACGGCAACAGGTACAGTGACGGGGACACCGACGAAAACGGGGACGCCGTGATCAACGGTATAATTCAACCACTCAGAGGATAACGATTATGTTGAAAATTGATCTACCTCAAAAGTTGCAACAGGAATTTGAACGCGCCGCACAAGCTCTCTATACCAAAGATAGTATTCGTCACGCACTCATCGAAGCAGTTGAGCTATGGCTCTCGCAACATGCAGAGGTCAAGGCGCAAGCGACGGCTAACGATGATGCGTTTGAACGTCTGGTGCCAGAGTTAGAAAAAAAATATATGGGCAAGTGGGTAGTCATTGCCGAAGGCAAACTACAAGGCGTTGGAGACTCATTAGCAGAAGTTGATCACTTAGCGATCGCTTCTAAAGACCGGATCGTAATGCCCATAGGTCTGCGTCGCCCGGCAACAGTGGAGGTGGGATGGCAAATGGCGTTCACCTAATATGTTGGGAGGCATCTGATCGTTTTGGGATCGGTATTCAGATCAAGAATCTAGCAGGCATAGCACACAAAGAAGGGGAGGAGATCGTCCAAATTGATTCCGGTTACAGCGAAGAGATCCTTCTTCCATACTCACTCTACGAATCACTTGATCTGAATCGGTGGCGGCTACCGTCCTCACTGTCTCCGCACGGCACAACGGTGACAGGACAAATTATTCACTTCATGGAATCTTACGCTGACGTACAAATACCTAAAACTGGTGAACACTATCGAGTCATCGCTCAAACATTTTCCGGAAACACGCGCTTCTTGATCGGACGAGGTTTCCTGCGACGAATTAGAGTTTTACTGGATGGTGTTGAAGCCCGTACTTGTATATGGCAAGGTTAACCCCCACCGCTGAGGTGGGGCTTTTGTTTTTCGTACACCTATGACTCGATCTCAAAACATTCAACGCGTTCTGTGGATCATCCTCGCCCTCAATATCGTCATCACGATCATTAAGCTCGCCGTCGGCTTCGCCACAGGCGCGTTATCGGTCATCGCCGATGGTTTTCACTCGATCGTTGATTCGTCGTCGAACATTATTGGGTTGGCAGGATTATGGATCGCATCGCGCCCGCCGGACGAGAATCATCCGTACGGTCATCGCAAATATGAAACAGTGGCGACGTTGGCGATTGGGGCAATGTTGTTGCTGGTGTCGTGGGAGATCGTGCAGGGGATCATTGAACGAGTCACAAGCGGCTCAACGCCCACCATTCAAACGCTCGACATTGTGATCATGGCGGCGACATTCGTCTTCAATCTGATCATCGTCCTGTATGAAACACGCGAAGGCAAACGACTCGGCTCGGACATTTTGTTAGCCGACGCCACACACACCCGCACCGATCTGTTTGTGACGATCTCGGTGGTGATCTCGCTGGTGGCGACTCAGTTCGGGTTTGGCTGGGTGGATGTGATCGTCGCTTCGGGTGTTGTTCTGTTCATCGTCAAAGCGGCGTTCGATATTTTGCGCCAAACATCGTATACGCTGACCGACGCTTCGGTGATCGATCCCAAACGAATCGAACGAAGCGCGTTAACGGTCAACGGAGTCAAGTTCGCCGACCGAGTCCGCTCACGCGGCAGTGTCGGCGACACCTACGTCGATCTGCACATCAGCGTCGATCATGCCATGTCCACCGATCAAGCTCACGCAATTGCAACGGAAGTCGAGAGCAAGATCAAGAGTGACATGGAGGGTGTGGTGGATGCGGTGGTGCATATTGAACCGGCGCGCGAGCGCATCTCGGATTGGGAAGCGATCATGGTGCGGGCGCGAGCCGAAGCCGACGCGCTGGGGATCAGCGTGCATGATATTCACGCCCATCTGGAAATGAATGGCGACTATGCGATTGAGATGCACGTCGAGGTGCCGGCACATTTGTCGCTGGGTGAGGCGCACGCTATTGCCGACGAGTTAGAGAAACGAGTTTGCAAAGCGATCCCGCGCGTGAGCGACGTGACGACTCACCTGGAGCCGTTAGAGCCTGAGGTGCCAAGTGAAGAAGGCGAGAGTGAAGAAGAATTAAATCTGTTGACGAAACGGATCGCGCAAACCGCTGACGGTGTTGCCGGATCGGGCGCGGCGCACGCGATTCACTTGCACCGTGTGGAGGGGCATCTCACTACTACCATCCACGTCACCCAACCCGCATCGTCCACACTTGCCGAAGCGCACGAGTTAGCCGAAGAAGTGGATCGCAGAATTTTGAATCAACTGCCACAAATTAAAAGAGTGGTGGTGCATGTGGAACCGCCGGAGTAAAATTCGGAGATTGGAGATTGAATCTCCAATCTCTAATCTCCAATACATCTATGACTCTTCAAATCATTTCCCCCTCCGAAACCGCTTCACGCATGGATCGCGCCTTTGCGCCCGTCCAACTCGGCACGGTGGGCGACGTTGGCGTGTTGGTCTTTGTGGCGCAGGGCGAGATCAATTGGCATCGTCACATTGATGAAGATGAAATTTTTTTGACGCACGAGGGTTCGGTCAAAATCAACACACAGTTGGGCAACACCATTCTGCGAGTCGGTGAAGCGTTGTTGATCCCCAAAGGCGTGGCGCATCATTCGGGGGCAACCGAGTCGGCAATTGTGTTGTTGTTCCGCCAACAGGTGATGCCGGAACGCAAGAACGGTCATCGCAAACATTTAGCAACAGGCGAAGAGCCGCCGTTGAAAAAGATTCGCTTCGCCGATGTGTTGAGCGACTCGACTCCCGATTATCAGCCGATGAAGGTAGCGGCGATGGAGTCGCACGCGATGACGGTATTCACCGCGCGCGGTTCGGGCATCGAAGAAGAATCGAAAACGGGCGGGACGATGTTGTATGCGCTGTATGGCGAGTTGGAAATTAAACTGGATTCAGGGAAGGCGTTACTCGAACAAGGGCAGATGACTTTTCTGCCACGCCAGACTCATTACAGACTACATGCCGAGAAGAGCGCGATTGTGGTGAGGTTCGAGAAGGAATAAGCCATACAGCGTCTGATCACCCGACTGGAAAATTATTCGCGCACTATACCCCGACGGAAGAGGCTGACGACCGCCAGCAAAATAATGGAGCCCAGTAGCGACACGATCAAAGCCGGCAGGCTGAAGTTGTTCTCGTTGATCGTAGTGATCCCGAAGAGCGGGGTCAAGATCAAGCCGGCGATGAACGCGCCCACGATGCCGACGATGATGTTGAGCAGCAAGCTTTCGCGCGTGTGCATGAGTTCACTGGCTACCCAGCCAATGATCCCGCCGACGATGAGCCAGATAATAAAGTTGATCATTTTGTTTTCTCCTGTGTAAAGTAATAAGTCGGGCGACCTTCTTTTTTCATTTCAGGGCTTCGGTAAATAAACTCGTATCCCATCCCGCTCATCTATTACAAAAGCGGTGGCTGCATAACGAAGCGTGATCATCGTCATCCACATATCTCCAATCGCTCCACTCGCATTGACGATTCCACATATCCCCAAGAAGGCGACCCATGACGTTCCCTGCAATAACCACATGCCTAGAACAACCAGCGCACTTATGAAGACGAAGGGCGCTAGCGCTATGACCACAAAGTTATTTCTGTGGTAGGCGTACCCGGGAGATGTGGCATAAAACATCATTCCTTTCCAGATAATGCCATACTTGGGTCTTGCGCCAAACATCTGCATGACCCAACCGTGCGTTAGCTCATGTAACACCAATGTCAGCACAATCCCTGCGAGAACCGAACCGATTTCGCTCAGACCGAATTCGAATTTAGCTTCCGATGGCAGCTTTCCTACGCTGATAGCTAAACTAAAAAATACCGCACCAAAAATGATAAGAAGGATTATGCCAAGGATATTTAAGGTGATAACTCGGGTGGGTTTTCCTGTTACCTTCCAAGAAAGGACTTCTTGATAATTGGCGGGTAATGACCCTGAAATATGAGTGGGGCTATTTATTTCTGACATAGATTTCGTTAGAATGAAGACGTTATAAGAGAAGACTTGCTTACTATTTAGTAAAAAATCCTGATACGTAATAAAAGGTGCTGCTATTTCTCTTTGTGTAAATATCGATCTTGTTGATTAATTTGAAGGCCGTATTGTTAATACTATACGCATATAGATATTCTCCATCTGTTGAGTAAACCTTATCATCTTTAATAAGTATTTGGGATAAATTGTTTTCAAGAGTTACAACCTGTTGTTCATTGGTTTCCAGATCATATAGAGTGATTTTATTGCCTTGAATTTGAACCGGATCGTAATGCGAAATTATTAGTTTATCTTTGTAGTTTACTATTTGAAATGGATGCTCTTCTTTAAGCCTTATGTTCAAAATAGTTTTATCTTTAATGCTAAGTCTGCTTAAATTGTAGGAGCTTCGCTCAGTCATACCGGATATTTCGTTTTGGTTAGTGAAATATACGGCATCGCCTATTTTGATCGAGAAATATTGACCTGTCCCACTTTTACTTATATCTAGGGTAGCTGTTATTTCAAAACTTTTTGTATCAATCAAATATAAATTGGATTTTATTCCCTCCTTTTCTTTTGTCATGGCAAAGGCATATAAAGTATCATCATACAAGTCAAGACGCCCAATATATACATCTTTTTTTGATATTGTTTTTACATTTGCCGAACTTTTATCATGCCAACTTATTATCGAGGTATTATTTAACGTGTTTACGCTGTAGATTGATTTCTCATCAACAGAAAAACTATTCATGCCTGGCTGCTTCATATCATATGTTTCATATTTACCAGTTTCCATGTCATATTCCATAATTACAGTCAAATCTTTCTGATTGCCTATTCCTTTCGGAATAACATACATGTTCTTGCCGTATATTCTTGGAAGGTCAAATGACGAACCCATAGAACCTAGTTTAATTTCTCGTGTTCCAACTGCTATTAAATCTTTGTTATAAAAAGTGATGTTGCTTTTATTGGCTTGTTCAGTTGTTTCGATTACTGCTAGGTAAAAATCTGTATTAAATATTTCTCTTCCCTCAGATGGTTTTATATAGAATAGAAAAAGTACTAATAGCACTGTTAATACCAATGCTATTATTGAGATAAATACTGATTTGAACTTACTCCTAATCACAACTCATCTCTTAAAGTAGTTAGTCAACAGAAAAACTAAACTGCTATCCACTCTAGGTAGTAGCAGTTCGGCGAATTGATTGCAGATCGCGGTGGCTTACTTAGCCGTTCACTTTGACAGCGATCTATAAATAGTGCCATCCTTACGAGCCGCTTGCTTCATCCGTCGTATATGCGCGCGTTGCCCTTTGGATAATCGTTTAGGTTTTGTTTTGCCTGTCTTAGTTACCATAACTTCACCTCCATTGTTCTCTCGTGTTTTGTTTAATTTTTCGTCAACGGCTTTTGCGACTACCGCGGGTTAGTTCCGCCAACGCGGACTCGTGCCAACCAAACCAGACCCAGCGCCGTCAGCACAATAAAACCAACAACGACGAGTGACATGACGAACATTCCGATCCACGCGAATGGACCAAAACCCCAACTGCCCATCATCCCCGGTCCCATCATCCCCCAAGCGCCACCCAGTAGACTCGCGCCCACAAGAAAAGCGAGCAGGACAACAACACCAAAAACTGCTGCTACTAACCAATTGATCTTATTCATGTCACTTCTCCATTTCTTTCAACTTTACGTCTGATATGATTTGATTGACATCACGTTACCAGCCTCACAATAACGAGGACGACAACGATGACGAGTATCACATGAATGACGTTGCCACTACGTGGGATGCGGGGAAAGCGTGCTGGACCGAAGTAGCCGAGCAACCACAACACGATTAATATTACGATAAGTAGTTCGAGCATGAGAAT
>CAKKQG010000308.1:1878-2806 GCA_919901875.1 Anaerolineales bacterium | reverse complement strand
TTGGCGCAAAATGATTTAGATCGCGCCCAAAATTTTTTTGACGAAGGTCTGTTGATGGCAACACAACTTTCGATCCCCGAACGCATCGCCGGACTCACCGCCAACCTCGGCTTGGTCGCCGCCAAACGCGGTGAGACGTCTGTTGCCATTCACCGTCTCTCTACCGCGCTTGCCCAAGCCGACTCACTTCACACCCATCACCTCGCCGCGCAGATTCGTATTTGGCTCGCACCACTGTTGCCGCGCGATGAAGCGAAGATGCGATTGAATGAAGCGAGAGCTATTGCGGAGAGTGGAGGGAGGAAGAGGTTGTTGGAGGAAATTGAAAAGCTGGAAGTTAGAAGTTAGAGGTTAGAAGTTGGAAGTTGGAAGTTGGAAGTGAGAGTCGCACACGCGCTAACGATCAAAGTTTGGAACAAAGTTCGTTAGCGGATTAGAAAACCCCACACCTGACAGGTCTGTTTACAACTCGACGGGCGTTAAGTTCGGCAAGACCTGTCAGGTGTTGTCGAAAGCGTGTGCTTTAGCCAGACGCACGAAATGCTCCAGCATTAAATAACGATTCAATTCCGCATCTTCTTGTTGCGACAATCCATCTGCTTTGTTGCGCTGCAAAAGTTCACTCACCCTCTCTTGGAATTCAGGCGTGGGGCGAAGTGCGATCACTTGTTCAGGCGCGGGCTTTTGAGCCAGCAAAGACAAAATATCTTCTTCATCCTTGAAATGTTCTGGCTTCTCAACTGACAATTCGCGCAAGCCACGTTCAAGAACTTCAGTAAGACGATCTCGAAACGGTTGCAATTGCTTCCCTAAACGATCTGGAACTTCAACAGTAATTTGCATCGTCATAGTTGCGCTCCTTCATAATCAATATAGCACAATTCCCCATCACCCCTTCATCCCCTTCAATCTTTTCTCACCCCTTCAC
>CAKKQG010000308.1:0-1868 GCA_919901875.1 Anaerolineales bacterium | reverse complement strand
GATCTCCCCTCTCCCGAAAATGCCTTTGGTTCATATTTTCGGGAGAGGGGTTTGGGGGTGAGGTCTGTTTACGCCCCCGTTTACGCTCCTGTTACGCCCTCTCCGTATCATGATGGCATATTCAAATATAGGAGAATAATAAAATGTCTTGGACAATTGATCCCTCACACACCCGCGCCGAGTTTGCCGTCAAACACTTGATGATCTCAACCGTGCGCGGACAATTCACCGACATCAACGGCACGGTGGACTTCAACGAGAACGACCCGACGAAATCGAAAGTGGATGTGCAGATCGGCGTGGCGAGCCTCCTTACCCGCGACGAGAAGCGCGACGCGCATCTCAAGTCGCCCGACTTCTTTGAAGTCGAGAAGTATCCCACCATGATCTTCAAGAGCAAGCGCGCGACCAAAATTGATCCTCTGCATGGCAAGCTCGTCGGCGACCTCACCATTCGTGATGTCACCAAAGAAGTGACGCTCGACGTGGATTACGCCGGACAGGCGAAGACCCCGTGGGGCACCACCAGCGCCGGCTTCACCGCCTCCACCACCATCAATCGCAAAGATTGGGGACTCAACTGGAACGTCGCCCTCGAAACCGGCGGCGTGTTAGTCGGCGACGACGTGAAGATCAATCTCGAAGTTGAAATCGTCAAGCAAGCTGAAACTGAAAAGCAAGCAGTAGCAGCGTAGAGAAATTCCCGACATGTGTCATTGCGAGTGAGCGTTCTGTGCGAGCGAAGCAATCTCAAAGCCTGTCCTGAGCGAAGCCGAAGGGCACGACCGGGATTGCTTCGCGAAGTGCGCTCGCAATGACGGTAGGATAATTTAGAATGAACATTGCACTTTGGATCGTCCAAGTTTTATTGGCGTTACTATTTCTCATGGTAGGGTTCGGGAAGATGACTCAACCTTACGAGAAAATAGCGACACGAATGGGTTATGCGAATGACTTCTCACCGAACATCATTCGCGGCATCGGCTTACTCGAATCTCTTGGCGCGATTGGCGTTGTGTTGCCCGTGCTGACCGGCATCTTGCCTTGGCTCACACCTGTTGCGGCAATCGGTTTGGTGTTGACCATGTTGGGCGCGATGGCAACTCATCTGCGACGCAAAGAACCTCAAATGCTTGTCGTCAATCTCGTGTTGTTATCTTTGGCGGCGTTCGTCGCCTACGGACGTTTCGTTGCTTAAATAAACGCTTGCATCAATAACGCGATACAATCAATCAACCCCAGACACACTCTGGGGTTGATTGCGTCATGAGAGGAACGATATGCAAAATGTAAAGGTGAGCCTTGATGTTTGGTCAGACTTCGTTTGACCGTATTGCTTTTTAGTTGCCTCCAGTTTGGAGAAGCTGCAAAAAGAATTTGAGATAGAGATTCGCTGGCGATCTTATGAGCTACGACCCAAGGGGTCGCCGCCGATTCCCGAACACTACCGCCAACGTATTGAAGCCAATCGTCCAAAAATGCACGCCATGGCGCGCGAGCAGTATGGTCTTGAGATCAATCAAGGACCTTTTGGAATCGATTCGCGCCCGGCGTTGATCTTGGACAAATACGCCGAAGAAAAAGGCAAAGGACACGAGTATCACGATGCAATAAACCGCGCTTACTGGCAAGAAGCGAAATCTATTGAAGATGAATCGGTGTTGAAAGAAATTATGACTCGTGTTGGATTGGATGCGACTCACTATGAAGCCGCCATCCAAAATCCCGAACATGCTGCCGCCGTGGATGCCGACATCGCCCAAGCCTACGCTTACGGTTTACAAGGTGTGCCGGCGTTGATCTTCAACAACAAATATCTCGTCTCCGGCGCGCAACCTTACGAGGCGTTGAAGCAAGTGGTAGAGAAA
>CAKKQG010000307.1 GCA_919901875.1 Anaerolineales bacterium | reverse complement strand
GGGAGATACAACTTGAAGCCCGGACCGCGAAACAGGAACCCGCTTACGGTGAACACAACAGCGGAAACAAACATCACTGTGAACAACACCAGCATCATTTCGCGGACATCGCCTTTCAATCGCCGCACGACGAGCGCCGGTAACGCCACAAGCACAGCGATGATCACTGCCGGCAGTAACCCTTGCGCCACCCATTGCGGCACGGCGTCGCGCAGTAGTTCGCGCAAACTAAAGCGGCTGTCCAACAGTATGTAGGCTGGCATGACGAGGAGTGTGTACAGCGTTGTCCATCCAACGATCCGTTTACCGCGCGCCGATGAAAACCACACGCCGACGTTGACGCGAGAGTGATCAATGTAGGGCAAGGCAACTAAGAACAGAACGAGGATCGTCGGGACGATCACTCCCGCCAGAGTCGGATGCATGTGTTCGAGCAATTCTTGTAAGCCGACGAAATACCACGGAGCTTTCGCCGGGTCGGTGGTGATGAGCGGATTGGCGATCTCTTCCAGCGGCGCTTGCTTCACCAGCGAGAACAATAAAATCGCCAGCCCCACACCGAGCGTTAACACGATCTCCCACAACAGCACTATCGGAAAAGAGAAGACGGTGTCCTCGGGCCCTTTGCCGACCATCGGACTCTCGCCGCGCATCAACTCAACCAGCGTGTAGGTCTTGCCGCTGTTCTGAGGAAAAATTTCGTCGGTGACGGGTGTTGGGTTTGTCATAGAAGGTTAGCGATCCGATTCGTTAGCCGCCAGCCCACCGTCTTTACGCACACGCCACAGGTGCAGCGAAACGAGCAAGGCGATCATCAACGGTAGAACGGCGATATGCAAAGTATAAAAACGGATAAGAGCGTTCTGCCCGACCTCTGTTCCGCCTAACAACATCTCCCGCGTGACATCGCCCGCCACGGGTGCGTAGCTGGCGATGTTGGTGCCAACGGTGATCGCCCAATACGCCAGTTGATCCCACGGCAGAAGATAACCGGTGAAACTCGCGCCGAGTGTCAGCAAGAGCAACACCACGCCGACGTTCCAATTAAATTCGCGCGGCGGTTTGTAAGCGCCGGTGTAAAAGACTCGCGCCATGTGTAAGATCACCGCCAGCACCATGGCGTGCGCCGACCAGCGATGCACGTTGCGCGTGAGTTCACCGAGCGGCACCGACAACTGAATCTCCTTCATCGTCGGGTATGCCCGTTCCACCGATGGCACGTAGTAAAACATCAACAGCACACCCGTCCAAACCAAGATGCCGAAAAGAATCGCCGAGATGATCCCTAACCCGAATGAGTATGACCACCTTAGACTCCTGTAACTGACTTTGACCGGATGCAAATGAAAAAAGATGTTGCTGGTCATCGTCAGCGAACGGTCGAGAGGGTTGTTGGGCAAACCGTGCCGAAAAAACGAACGCCACAATCGAGATTGGAATAAGCGACTCGTAAGAGACATAGATAACTCCAAACTTCAAATCTCCAACTTCAAACTCCAAACCCTTTTACGGTTTGGAGTTTGAAATTTGGATTTCCGCGTTAGCGGCTACTTTATCGGCAGTGTTTGCGCGTAAGCCAGTACGTTGATTCGATCTTCGATTGACCAGCCCAACCCAACGCCAGCAGGCATTGGTTCGCCCGGCTCACCCACAGAAACTTTGTGGAAGAACTCCCACGGATTATCTGCAGCGAGTGTCCCCACATATTCCGGGGTAGTTTGATCGCCAAAGTTGATCTTCTTGCCGTCTTGACCATGACACGCGGCGCAAGTGGCGTTGAACTTGGTCTTGCCTTTCGCCGGATCGCCGCCCTTGATAGTCTTATCAGCATTGATGAAAGGAGCGGTATCGGTCAATTCCTTCTGAATAAACGTGACCAATGCCTTGACTTGCACATCATTCAGTTGTTTCGAAAAATCGTGATTGGGATTCTTCTTGCCGGTGAGCCACGCTGTCAAATCATCAGATGACTTGGAAGCGGAGTCCAGAACCCCGACGAAGCCGGTCTTGTGCGAGCCGGAGCCATAAGCGCCCTTCACACCTTTGTAATCCCAACCGTGACACTCTTTGCAGCGCCAAGTGTCCGCACCCTTGCGCGTGTTGGTGGTCTGCGTCTTCCATAACGGTTGATCTGTCGTCGGCTTCTCTGCGCCAATCGCTTCCCACCACGCATCGTATAGAGGTCCGCCACCGCTTACAGCCTGAGTCTTGGGCAGGGTTTGCCCGTAGGCTAAAACGTTGGCAAGATCTTGTTGTGTCCATTCGTTGGTGATGCCGGACGGCA
>CAKKQG010000306.1 GCA_919901875.1 Anaerolineales bacterium | reverse complement strand
GATGGTCAGCAACATCGAGCCCCGAATAGCGATACAAATGCGTTTCAAATTCAGCAAGAGGGATGTCACTGACTTCAACTAGGAAGTCTGATAACGGGATAAACAGATTGGGGTAAGTCGAGGCAGCATCTTCTGTGAGATAGGCATAAAGTTCGAGGCGGTTGCAAGTCGAGAGAATGACAAGCTCGGTGATACCCGTAAGGCGGGCGTTACCTCCACAGCCGAAACGAGCCAATGCTGCCTCTAATGCAGAAGATGAAAAACTTAATCGTTCTCGAAGTTCGATGGGGGATGTGTGGTGACTGATTCCAAGACAAAGTAATGGCATGGGCCGGGTTATTTGTGGGCGTTGTCGTAAGTTTCGGCGATGGCGAGTTGAACTGCGTTAAGTAGCGTGTTGATGCGGCGCAAGAGGTGCGTATTCGCTTCGGGACGCACGTGAACTGTCTCGGGCAAATTGATCGCAACTTCCACCATCGTATCCCTAAAGAAAAGCATTGCCTGAATTGCCTCCACGAGCGGCAGCCCTGAACTAAGTGCATTCTTGGCATGTTCGCGCCCGATGCCACGCGCTTCGTCCATGAGATCGTCGCCGCCATCGTTCAGCGAAATATATTTGAGCATCAAGCCCATAAGTGCACGTCCCATCTGTCGCTTGCGTTCCCGATCTTCTTCGTTGAAAACGGAAAGCCAGTGCTCGCTTTGGTGGCTGGCGATCTCGGCGCGAGTTTGAGTGAGTGCTTGATCGGCCCACATCTTTTCAAGCCCAGTGGTTACCCGTAATCGCCGTCGCTGCTCTGCAAAATGGTCTACATCTTCTAAGGTAAATCGCCGATGCCCGCCCGGAGTGAGCATCACCCGAATTTCGTTATTGTCAGCCCATCGGCGCAGGGTAGTGGTATGGACACCTAATCGTTCTGCAGCTTGTTTAAGAGAAAGCCATTCACTTTGTTGGGACATAGTTGTAGGAATGTTTTTACATTAAAAGCAGGTTAGAAAGTTATATACAAGTAACTAAAAG
>CAKKQG010000305.1:3198-4974 GCA_919901875.1 Anaerolineales bacterium | reverse complement strand
ATCCGTGATGGTAAAATTGCGACATGGCTCAGACCAAAACGCGCAAGACGAAAACGCAATATAAAACTCCCAAGCCAAAGATGCGTGCCGTTAAAGAACAAGCGGCGACGTATTCTGTTGCGCCGATGGTGTTGATCCCCACCGAGCATCCGCATATTGCGCGCAAACCCAGCAACGGCGAGCCTTACGTTCGTAATGTAGGTGTGACAGTGCGCGCTATCGTGGAGATAACCTATCGCCTTAAACAACCACCTGAAGAAATACTCGAAGGATGGGAGCCGTATTTGACACTGGCAGGCGTCTACGATGCTTTGAGCTATTACCACGATCACAAAAAGGAAATTGACGGAATCATTGCAGCGAATGATCGCGTTGGCGAACGTGCCCTTGAATTAAGCCGCAAGTCTGCGCAAGAATATAAAGAGCGTCAAAGACTTAAAGCGCAAAGGGCAAAGAAGGATGACAGATGAAGTCAGATTATTCATCGCGCTTTATACAGACGCCGATGTGAATAAAAAGTTGGGGGCTAAAATCCGCGAGCAGGGATTTGATGCCATATCTGCATTGGAAGTCCAAAATAATTTATTAGACGATGAACCGCAACTTGAGTATGCCACTTCACAAGGTCGCGCAATCCTAACGCACAATCAGCAGGACTTCGCGCCACTTCACGAGAAGTGGCAGCGTGAAGGGCGAGAACACGCGGGCATAATTTTGTTTCCACGTACTCCTATCGGTGAATTATTGCGCCGCACTTTGAACTTGCTAAACCAAGTGACGGCAGATGAGATTCACAACAACTTGAGACATCTCAGCGACTTTGCGGAACGCAGAAAATAATTTAATGCCTGACGGTAGAATTGCGATATGACTCAGACCAAAACACGCCAACCAAAAGTGAAATACAAGAGTCCGAAGACGAGTCGCCGCGTTGTTAAAGAACAAGCGGCGCAGTATTCTTTCGCGCCGATGGTGTTGATCCCCACCGAGCATCCGCACATTGCGCGCAAGCAAAGCAACAATGAGCCGATTGTGCGTGGCAAAGGTGTCACTGTGCGCGGCATTGTGGAAATGACTTATCGGCTGCAGCAGACGCCTCAACACATTGTCGAAGAGTGGGATCCCGTCTTGTCGTTAGCGGAAGTGTTTGATGCGCTAAGTTATTATCACGATCATAAACAAGAAATCGACGCGATCATTAAGGCGAATGACGAGGCATTAGAACGTGTACGCCTACTAACTGAAGAATTGGATAAAGAGCGCAAACATAAACCACATCTTCTAAAAAGGGCAAAGTTGAATGCCTGATAACGATGATCTCTTTGTTGCGCTTTACACCGACGAAGATGTGAACCCGAAACTCGCGACAAAAATCCGGGGGCGAGATTACGATGCTCGCTCAGCACATGAAGAAGGTAACCTTGAATTAAGCGATGACGAGCAACTCAAGTATGCTATCGCGCAGGGTCGGGCAATTCTCACTCATAACACAAAAGATTTTGAACCGCTTCACCGCAAGTGGTTAGCGGAAGGCAAGGAACACGCGGGGATTATTGTTTCAACCAGAATAGAGTTTGGGGAGTTGTTGCGTAGAATTTTACGACTGCTCAATCACATCACGGTTGACGAAATGCGAAATACCATTCGCTATCTCAGCGACTTTGCTGAACGCAGAAAATAAAACTCACGATTATGGTTCACACAAAATCTAAACAACGCGCAGTTAAATATCCAAAGCCAAAGAAAACGCGGCGAGTAGTGAAAGAATCGCTTGCG
>CAKKQG010000305.1:0-3098 GCA_919901875.1 Anaerolineales bacterium | reverse complement strand
AGTTAAATATCCAAAGCCAAAGAAAACGCGGCGAGTAGTGAAAGAATCGCTTGCGTCCTATACAACTGACGCGCGCCCGATCATCGAGACCGATCACCCGCACATTATTCGAATGGAGGGTGTGCGCGGCGGGCGACCCATCATTCGTGATGTTTATGTTTCCGTACAGGCGATTGTCGAGATAGTTTATAGACTTAAGCAGACTCCGGAAGAAATTATCAAAGACGGATTCGCGCCGCGTCTGTCACTGGCTCACATTTATGATGCGTTGAGTTATTATCATGAACATAAAAGAGAGATTGACGGCAGCATCAAAGCAAATGATCGCGCCGGTGAACGCGCGCTCAAATTGAGCCGCAAGCTTGCCAAAGAATACAAGGAGCGTCAAAAGATCAAAGTAAACGGGGATTCTCAAAATGGCGAGCGACGTTAAACTGTTCATTGCGATTTATACTGACGAAGATGTTCATGCTCAGTTGGCGGCAAAAATTCGTGAACAGGGATTTGATGCGGTATCAACCTTTGAAAAAGAAAATGATGCATTGGGAGATGAGGAACAACTGGAGTATGCGGCTTTGCAAGGTCGAGCCATCTTGACGCACAACCAGCAAGATTTCGCGCCGCTCCACGAGAAATGGCAATGTGAAGGGCGAGAACACGCAGGCGTAATTTTGTCTCCACGTATTCCTATCGGTGAATTATTGCGCCGCACCTTGCGTTTGCTGAACCAAGTCACGGCGGACGAGATTCACAACAACTTGAGGCATCTCGGCGGCTTTGCCGAACACAAAAAATAAAACTTGCTATGGCTCACACCAAATCTAAACAACGCCTAGTTAAATATCCTAAGCCAAAGAAGACGCGGCGCGCAGTGAAAGAATCGCTTGCGGTTTATACAACTGCCTCGCGCCCGATCATTGAAACTGATCATCCGCATATTATCCGGATTGAGGGCGTGCGCGATGGTGAACCTATTACGCGCAAGTCTCATGTGAGTGTGCGAATAATTGTTGGAGCGATTCGGCTAGGCGAAACCCCAAAACAACTCCGCGAGGCATATTCACCACAACTTTCATATGCCGAGATCAGTGATGCGTTGAGCTATTACTTACGGCATACTGCCGAGATTGAAACATATTTTGCCGAACATCAGGCGGCTTCGGAACGAATGTTGAAGGCGGCACAGAGTCGCGCTGCAAGCAAACATGAATGAGATTCGGCTCTATATCGCTCTCTACGCAGATGAGGATATAAGCGCAGTCGTGATTCGAGAAATACAGAAGCGCGGTTATGATGTTGAGCACGCCCGCCATATGGGTCACGATGAATGGGAAGATGAAAAACATTTGGAATACGCTGCTTCGGTAGAGCGCACATTGCTTACACACAACATCAAACATTTCGAGCCAATGTATAAAAAATGGTGGTGCGCACAACGTCCTCATGCTGGCGTTATTGTGTCACCACAATTTGAGACAGGGGAAATGGTGCGGCGATTATTGAAATTACTTGATACGGTCACCGCAGATGAGATGAAAAATAATTACAGGCACTTGGGCGAATTTGCGTAATTATTTCAACATGATCAGTCGCGGAAACGGTTTCGTCTTACACTCCGTCATCCCCTCTCTTCTTTCCATTAGGCTTTGCACCCTCATTAGCCGTTCATCACTCACACCTATTCACAAAAGGCTAACGTCACAAGCGTTAGCCTTTTGTATCTCTTGCACGACGCCATCGGCGGGCGTGTTCTACACTACTCACGAATGGAGAAAAAATCTATGGACTTGAGCAACGAGAAGATGCTCGACATGTATTACGCCATGCTCCGCTCACGGCGTTTAGACGAGCGGGCGTGGGTTCTGCATCGGCAGGGCAAAATCGTCTTTCATATTTCCGGCATGGGTCACGAAGCGAGTCAGGTCGGCGCGGCGTTTGCGCTGCAAGTCGGCAAAGATTGGCTCTCACCCTATTACCGTGATCTGGCGTTGATGTTGTGTTTCGGACTCACGCCGCGCGAGTTCATGTTGTCATTGTATGGCAAGCAAGGTGAAGTTTCATCGGGTGCGCGGCAGATGCCTTCACATTTCGGATTGCGCCGCGCAAACGTTATCTCGACCGGGGCGCCGGTCGCCACGCAAATCCCTCACGCGGCGGGGATCGGACTCGGCATGAAACTCAGGGGCGCCGACTCCGTTGTTCTCACTTGCATCGGTGAAGGCTCTACGTCGCAAGGCGAGTGGTACGAAGGACTCAATTGGGCGGCGGTTCATAAGTTGCCAGTGATCTGCATCGTACAAAATAATCAGTATGCCATCTCTGTCCCCGCACATTTGCAGATGGCAATAGCTAACGTCGCAGATCGCGCGGCGGCATTCGGAATGCCGGGCGTGGTGGTGGATGGCAACGATGTGCTGGCGATGTATCACGCCGTTAAAGAAGCGGTTGACCGCGCCCGCAAGGGAGACGGTCCCACCTTGATCGAGTCGAAGACGTATCGTCCGGTGCCGCACTCATCCGACGATGATGATCGATCCTATCGCACACGCGAAGAGGTTGAACAATGGAAGAAGCGTGATCCGATTTTGCGATTCAAAAATCATCTTGAAGAGAAAAAAATTTTGACGACGAAGATGAATGAAGACTACGAAAGTAAAATACGTGCTGAAGTGGACGACGCACAAAAATTTGCCGAAGCCGCGCCGTATCCCACGATTGAATGGGCGATGGGTCCGGTGTATGCCACGGAGGCGCATCATGCCTGAGATGACTCTGATCGAAGCCTTACGACAAGCGATGGATGAAGAACTGGCGCGCGATGAGTGTGTCTTCATCACGGGCGAAGATGTGGGACCACGCGGCGGAGTCTTTCGCGCCACGCAAGGTCTGTTTGAAAAATATGGCGCGAAGCGGATCATTGATTCGCCGCTCGCCGAACTTTCGATTGTTGGCGTCGGCATCGGCGCGGCGTTGTATGGCATGAGACCGATCTGCGAGATTCAATTTGCCGATTTTATTTTTCCCGCCTTCAACCAAATTTTGAACGAAGCGGCGCGCATGTATTATCGTTCGGGCGGTGAGTGGGCAGTGCCGATGGT
>CAKKQG010000304.1 GCA_919901875.1 Anaerolineales bacterium | reverse complement strand
ACAACTTTTTTAGAAAACTTTATGCTCAAAATTGATCCTAACGACAAAGCAAAATTAATTGATCCTCTTTTCGTCACCACACCGCGTTTTTGGATCGCCGCCTTCGCCTTATCAGCCATCGTCGCTTGGGGGCTCTTCATGTATGCGCGGCAGTTGATCTTTGGCTTGGGCGAAACCGGCATGAACCGCCCCGTTTACTGGGGCGTGTACATGGTGAATTTTATTTTCTTCATCGGCATCAGCCACGCCGGCACGCTCATCTCTGCCATCTTGCGCGTCACAGGCGCCGAGTGGCGGCGTCCCATCACCCGTGTTGCCGAAGCGATCACCGCCTTCGCCCTCATCGTCGGCTCATTACAGATCATCATTGATATGGGTCGTCCTGATCGATTAATCTTCGTCATGTTGTATGGTCGTTTGCAATCGCCGATTCTATGGGATGTGGTCTCGGTCACTACCTATTTCCTTGGTTCGATCACTTACCTCTATCTGCCTCTGATTCCGGATGCGGCGATCTTGCGCGACAACTGTCCGCCGCGCGCTCCCGCCTGGCAACGTTTGCTTTACACCGTGTTGGCAATTGGTTGGCGCGGCACACGCGAACAATGGATACGATTAGAAAAAGCCATCGCCTTCATGGCGGTCTTCATCATTCCGGTGGCGGTGTCAGTTCACACGATCATCTCGTGGATTTTGGCGACGACGGTGCAGCCCGGTTGGCACTCCTCAATCTTCGGTCCCTATTTTGTTGTCGGCGCGATCTTCTCCGGCATCGGCGCGTTGTTCATCGCCATGACCGCCGTGCGAAAAGTTTTGAAATTAGAAAATTACATCACCGAACGGCAATATGGCAATTTAGGTTTACTGTTCGTCACAATGAACGCCATCTGGGCTTACTTCACCTTCGCCGAGCAATTGAGTATCGCCGCCGGTCAAGGGCTGGAAGAGATGCCCATCTTAGCCGCCAAGTTATGGGGTGAGTTCGCGCCAGCCTTTTGGGTGATGATAGGGTTGATGGTCGTCGCCTTTTGGATCTTGCTTGTTCCGAAGTTGCTGCCTGCTTCGTTAACGACTGTGCCGATTTTTCGGAGACGCTCTGCGCTTGCCTCTAGTGGGATGGCGGCGTTCACTTTGTTCTTGATCAACTCGCCTCAGCCGTCACTCTTAAGTGGCGCCATCACCTCGATCACAGGTGTTGCCGTCACCGATTCGGCAGTGCAAACGTTAGGCTGGGTGTTGGTGAGCATCTTCGTCATCGGCATTGGATTGGGAGTGAGTCCTTGGCTCAAAGCGCGACCCGTCACCGCCTCGGTCATCGCCTCGGCCTGTGTCGTCGTCGGCATGTGGCTAGAACGGTGGAACATCATCTTGCCGACGATGACTCACCCACGGCTTGTTCCTTATGCTATTTACTTACCCACGCTGACCGAAGCGTCACTCACCGCCGCCTCACTTGCCCTCTTTGGCTTGATGTTCCTTGTTTTTTTTAAATTGTTTCCTGCCGTTTCAATTTGGGAAATCGCCGAAGGGCGTGTGATCGAAGAAGCCAAATCGAAGATAACTATCCCCGCACCCGCGCCATCAGAAGAAGCAAAGCACATGCGCCGTTGGGGAATAAAGCATTGACGATTGTTGATTGCTGATTTCTGATTGAATTCGGATCGGCAATCAAAAATCAAAAATCAGAAATCAAAGGAGTTTGTTATGACTGTTCAAAATATTCTTATCGCTGTTGGAGCATTAGTTGTGTTGGCGTTCTTGATCATCCCCGCCATCAAGATCGTCTGGCAGTATCAACGCGGCGTGGTCTTTCGCTTTGGCAAGTTGGTCGGCGAACGCGGACCCGGCTTGAACTTTATCTTGCCTTACATTGATCGAATGATCATAGTAGACATGCGCGTTGAAACTTTGGTGGTCGAACCGCAGGAAGTGATCACCCGCGACAACGTCACGGTACAAGTGGACGCCGTCGTCTACTTCCAACCGGTCAACGCCGGTGACACCATCATCAAAGTGCAGGACTACGCTAAAGCCACTAGCCAGATCGCCCAAACGACTCTGCGAAGCGTCTTGGGTCAATCGGATCTTGACGAACTGTTGGCGCACCGCGACAAGATCAATGATCGCCTGCGTGAGATCATTGACGGGCAGACCGAACCGTGGGGCGTGAAAGCCAACATCGTCGAAGTCAAAGATGTGGTGTTGCCCGAATCATTACAACGTGTGATGTCACGCCAAGCCGAAGCCGAACGCGAGAAGCGAGCCAAGATCATTCACGCCGAAGGTGAAGAGATCGCTTCGGTAGCATTGGCGAAAGCGGGAGAAAATCTCGCCGCCGCGCCCGCGAGTTTGCAATTGCGCTATATGCAAACCTTGGTCGAGATGGCTGGGGAGAAGAACGCTACCATCCTGCCTATCCCGCTTGATCTCGTTCGTCAATTGGCGTCGGCGTTGAAGTAGATCGTTCATCAGACCGACGCGGTTTCTAAAACCGCGTCGGTCTATCGGTATATGACGAATCTTCGCGCCGATCTGTATCACTATCTCGCCGAAGCATTCGCCGACCCGCCAGAATGGTTAACGCTGGCTGGAAGCGAATGGCATTTGTACGAGATCGCCTCGGACACTGAGTGTCTTAAAGACACTCAGTGTCTCAAGAAGATTGCAAATATCCCCGCCGAGTCTTTTGCGGCGCGTCGGACTCGTTACAACTCGCTGTTCGTCGGCACGGGTCGTCCGCGCTTTTGGTTGTACGAGTCGGCGTATCTCAATCGTCTGTTTGGTCCCGAAACATTCGCCGTCGCAAAAATTTATCGCGCGGCAGGGTTAGAGATCGTTGGCGCTGAATTGCCAGATCATATTTCTAACGAGTTGGCTTTTCTTGAACATTTGGCTCGCATCGGGCAAGAGGAAATTTTGGCGCCTTCTCAAAATGTAGGGGCGCACCCTTGCGGTCGCCCCGTTGGGCAAGCGCAAGGCTTGCCCCTACCTCAGATTATTGAGAAGACACAAATTTTGCCTGAAGAGAAAAAATTTATCGAAGATCACGCCGGACGTTGGTTGCCGAATTTGGGGCGAGCGTTGGCGGGATCGGGTGATGAGGTGTATGCGCCAATCGG
>CAKKQG010000303.1 GCA_919901875.1 Anaerolineales bacterium | reverse complement strand
TGCGCCCGATGTTAGATGCGATGGGGACTTGGGGACAGAAGTATGCCTTGCCCATGCAAGACAAAGGAAAAAAGTAGGGGCAAGCCTTGCGCTTGCCAACGGGGCGACCGCAAGGGTGCGCCCCTACATTTTGAAAAGATACGGAAAAAAGATGGGAAGGTCTTAATCTTCACTTTCTCTCCAACCGCCCATACCCTTCATCCCACTTTCCCTTTTCGTTTTGTTGCGGCGTAAAAATTTCTGTTGACGATGAAGCCAGCGCTGCCACTCGCGCTTGCGCTAACGATTCAATTTGCTTCAACGCCATCGCCTGCACCAAGGCATTGCCCAACGCCGTCGCTTCAACGGGTCCCGCCACGACCACCCGCTGTGTTGCATCTGCCGTGAACTGGCATAACAATTTATTTTGCGAGCCGCCGCCCACAATGCGAATCGTTTTGATCTCGCGTCCGGTTAAAGTCTCTAACGCTTCGATCACCCAACGATATTTAAGAGCCAGACTCTCTAAACAGCAACGCACCATCTCTCCAACCGTATCGGATTCAGGTTCGCCGACGCGGCGACAATAAGATCGAATCGCTTCGGGCATATCGGCAGGATTTAGAAAATCGGCGGCATCAGGATCGATCAGACTCTTAAGTGGCGCCGCCTCTCGCGCGTGAGCGATCACCTCATCCCAACCGACATCGCCCCAGTGCCGCTTGCACTCTTGCAACAACCACAAGCCCGCCACATTTTTCAACAAACGAATCGTATTGTTCACCCCACCCTCATTAGTAAAGTTGAGTCGCAAGGCGCGCTCATCCAAAATGGGTTCGGCAATTTCCACGCCGACCAAACTCCAAGTGCCACTGCTGATATATGCGCTGTGTTCGTCAAGCGCTGGCACGGCTACCACCGCGCTTGCCGTATCGTGACTACCGACGGCGATCACCGGCACGGCATTTTTTAAATTTGTCTCGCGGATGATCTCGCCGCGCAGCTCGCCGATTAAATTGCCCGGATGGAACAACGGCGGCAACAAACGGGCGGGGATGCCGACTCTGTTTAATAAACCGCTTGCCCAAGTGCGGCTTCCACAATGCAACATTTGTGTCGTTGAAGCGATGGTGTATTCAGCCACTTGCCGTCCGCTGAACCAATAGTGAAACAGATCGGGCATGAGCAACATCGTATCGGCGATGTCGAGCAATGGATCATTCGCGTCAACCAAACTGTAAAGTTGAAAGAGCGTGTTGATCGGCATGAACTGCAGACCGGTTTGCGAAAAAATTTCGGCGCGTGAGGCGCGCTGAAAAACTTTTTCCATCATGCCGTCGGTGCGCGAGTCACGGTAACAATACGGATTGCCCAACAAATGTCCGGCGCGATCCATCAAAGCGAAGTCCACGCCCCACGTATCCACGCCAATGCCCGCAAGAGGTTCGTTGAATTGCGCGGCGTAACGCGCAATGCCGTCTTTGATCTCACTCCACAAACGCAACACATCCCATTGCAGATGACCCATGACGTTCACTGCGCCGTTTGGAAAACGATGCAATTCCTGTAAAACAAAACGCGCGCCATCCCAACGCGCCAGCAACACGCGCCCGCTCGATGCGCCGAGATCAATGGAGAGGACGTTAAGAGGATGAGTCATATCAAATGAGAGCAGACCGACGTGCTTCGCAAAACCGCGTCGGTCTTAATGCGCCCATTGGGCGCGGCGATAATGTTCATCATTCCGCGAATCGATTCGATCTGCTTCTGTGTCAGAAAGGAAATGCGCGCCGCCGAGCGAGTATGCGCCGAGTAAAATTTTTGCCCACTTGTCCATCATCAAAGTGATGCTCAACACTTCGCGCGCTGTTTGCCCCAGCGCGACTAAACCATGATTGATCATCAACAATGTTTTGGGGGAATGACCCTGCGCGTCTTGAAAACGCCGCAACTCGTCGCGCACGGCGCGTGCTAACGGAAAACCAGGATCAACGTAAGGCACGATAGCAATATCGCGCCCGCAATTCACGATCTCATCAGGGAAGATGTGTTGGCGAAAAGGTTCTGCCCCAAGTTGGCTGCATAAAATAGAATTGACGGAAACGGGATGAGTATGACCGATCCAACGCGCGCCGCCTTCGGAGTAACAAACCGCGTGCAAAAAAGTTTCAACCGAAGGACGTTGCGCTGAAGGGGCGACTAAAGATCGAAGCAACCCATCGGCGATGGCGGCATCACCGAGATCGGGAGCAGAGAGAAGCGACAAGATCGAATCAAGCCGCGCGCGAGCGAATCCTTCTTCAGTAATTCCATTTAATTGCGCGCCCGAGGCTTTGATCCAAAATGTGCCGTCATCGTTTAACGCGCTGGTGTTGCCCTCACCCAGAATCGCCAGCGCGCGATCTTCTCTGCCGAGTTCGTGTGAGAGGGCGATGAGATCGTTTAAGATCATCGCGTATATGCCGCAGCGACTCCGCCATCTACGGTCAACACGCCGCCCGTCGTGCGGCTGGAACGTGGACCGGCAAAAAAACTGATCGCTTCGGCTAAGTGTTCGGGATACACATTAACTTTGAGCGTGGTGCGTTGACGATAATACTCGTCGAGCTCTTCGGGCTTGATACCGTAACCCGCGGCGCGCGCTTCGCGCCAACCGTTGTCCCAAATTGTGCTGCCCGCCAACACCGCATCGGGCAACACAGTGTTAACGCGAATACCAAACGCCCCGCCCTCTTCGGCGAGACAACGCGCGAAGTGCAGTTCGTTAGCTTTCGCCGCGCTGTAGACCGAAGCGTTCTTGCCGGCCGTCACGCTGTTCTTGCTCGCCACAAAAATTAAATTGCCGCCGATCTTTTGCGCTTTCCAAATTCGGAACGCTTCGCGGCTCACCAAGAAATAACCTTTTTCTAAAACGTCAGTCACGCGCTGCCAATTCGCCAACGTGGTTTCTTCGAGCGGCGCAGAGAAGGCGATGCCGGCGTTGCTCACCACAATATCTACGCCACCATATTCGAGAATCACTTTCGAGAAAGAATCGCACACGGCGGATTCATCGGTCACATCACAATGCAAAGCCATCGCGCGTTTGAATCCAAATTTTTTATTGATCTCGGCGGCGACTTGCT
>CAKKQG010000302.1 GCA_919901875.1 Anaerolineales bacterium | reverse complement strand
TCCCCAGCGATTGCAGCTTGGAGAGGTGGTGGCGCACCGACAGCGCCCCGATGCCGACGGCTTCCGCCAGCTCGTTGATGTCCATGGAACCACGTTGCCGCAACGTGGTAAGAATCGTATCGCGCGTGCTTGTCATGTGCCGAGCAGTATATCAGCCTCGCCCCAATGTGTCAATATTTTATATAATTATCATAAATATTGACGAATGACGATCCAGCGAGTATAATCGCGCCATCTAGTGAACGAGGAGAATTTCCGAATGACAACTGTTCTTGAAATTCGCAACCTGCACGTCAGTGTTGCCAATAAACAAATTTTGAACGGCGTGAACTTAACTGTGAAGCAAGGTGAAGTCCACGCTTTGATGGGCCCCAACGGCACGGGTAAAAGCACGCTCGCTTATGCCCTCATGGGACATCCCCATTACACCGTCACCGCCGGACAAGTGATCTTTAAAGGCGCTGATTTGCTAGAACTTAAACCCGATGAGCGCGCGCGCTTGGGATTATTTTTGGCGTTTCAATATCCGGTGGCGATCCCTGGCGTCTCGGTCGCTAACTTTTTACGCACATCTATCAATGCCCGTCGTCGCGCCGCCAACGCTGAAGACAAAGGCATGCCGATCCCCGAATTTCGCAAAATGCTAAAGAGCAAAATGGAATTACTAAAAGTATCTGCCGACTTTGCCGGACGCTACTTGAACGAAGGTTTTTCCGGCGGCGAGAAGAAGCGTGCCGAAATTTTGCAGATGGCGACTCTTGAACCGGAGATCGCCGTGTTAGACGAAACGGATTCCGGCTTGGATATTGACGCGCTTCGCGTTGTGGCTGACGGCGTGAACGCGCTGATGGGTCCCAAGATGGGCGCGTTGGTGATCACTCACTATCAACGTTTGCTTAACTACATCAAGCCGCAGTTTGTTCATATCATGCTGGGCGGCAAAATTGTGGAGTCGGGCGGGCCCGATCTTGCCCTGCATCTTGAAGAGAAGGGTTACGATTGGGTACGAGAAAAGTACGAAGATAAGGTTGAGGCGAAATAATGTCAACTCAAACCGAAGAACTTGTCGCATTAAGCGATTACAAATACGGTTTCAACGATAAAGTGAAGTATGCTTTTCAAGCGCAACGAGGTCTTACACCTAACGTGGTGAAAGAAATGTCGGCAATGAAGGGTGAGCCACAATGGATGCTCGACTTTCGTTTGAAGTCGCTAGGAATTTTCAATAAGAAGCCGATGCCTACTTGGGGCGGACAGATTAATCTTAACTTGGATGAAATTACATATTACACTCGCCCAACCGAGAAGACGAGCGAAGGCAGTTGGGACGATGTGCCTGAGGACATCAAAAAGACATTCGACAAGTTGGGCATCCCCGAAGCTGAACGAAAATTTTTGGCGGGCGTTGGCGCGCAATATGAATCGGAGATGGTGTATCACAGTGTGCAGAAGCATCTCGAAGAGTTGGGCGTGATCTTTTTGAGTTCTGATGATGGACTCAAGAAGCATCCAGAAATTTTCAAAGAATACTTCGGGACGGTGGTGCCGCCATCCGATAATAAGTTCGCCGCCTGTAACAGCGCGGTGTGGTCGGGCGGTTCATTCGTCTACGTTCCCAAAGGCGTGAAGGTCGAGATGCCGCTTCAAGCCTACTTCCGTTTAAACGCCGAAGGCACCGGACAATTCGAGCGCACATTGATCATTGTGGATGAAGGGGCGCAGGTGCATTACGTTGAGGGTTGCTTTTTGGCGGGGGCGCGAGTCCGCACCCGCACCGGCGAGAAGCCAATTGAGCAAATTGAAGTGGGCGACGAAGTGTTAACGCATCAAGGGCGTTATCGCAATGTCTATCACACGATGAATCGCCCCTATCACGGAGATGTTTATTCGATTAGATTCTTCGGCGACAGCGATCGGCAGTTGCAGGTTACGGAAGATCATCCGCTTTTAGTTGTTCGCCGCAAGAGACAAAACGAGCGCAATAAAGAATTTAATTTAGTGTGGACGACACCTTCCACTTTGAAGGTGGGCGATTATCTTGCTATTCCCGTGCCACAACCTGAAATGGAACCGGCTTACGCCGGTGTGACGATACCGTTGGGGCGCGGCAGACATCAGCCCATTGAGCGTTACGTAGAATTTCCCCAAGAGAAAGATTTTTATCGCTTGCTGGGTTATTACTTCGCCGAGGGTCACGCAGATAATGAGCATTACCTTTCCTTCTCTTTTCATGTTGAAGAGAAAGAGTTGTTGGAAGATACGCGCACGCTTGTCGAGAAATACTTTGGCAAATCTCCAATTGCCAACCGCCCGCGTCAGAACGGGCAGACCCTTGTGCTTTCATCCACTGAAACGGCGCGTGCTTTCACGCGTGAGTTCGGCGCGAATGTTTATGAAAAGCATGTGCCGGAATGGGTGCTAAGCGCGCCGCTTGATCTACTCGCCGAACTTGTGCGCGGGATGTGGTGTGGCGACGGCAGCTATGATGCCCGCAAGAACATGTTCCGCTATAACACAATCTCTGCTAACTTGGCGTATTCGTTCCGTGATGCGCTCTTGCGTCTGGGCATCCCGGCATCGGTTAATTTGCAGAGTCGCGCCGAGCCGCGCCAAGATATGTACACGGTAGTTATATCTTCGCCAGCCAATTCGCGTTTTGGCGAAATCGTTGGGGTGGATGCAGAGGATGGTGAATTAAGCGGTTCTCCATTTCAGATGGACGAAAACTTCCTCTACGTTCCTATCCGTGAAATCTCTAAAGAAAAACTAGAGGCGGATGTTTACAATTTTTCCGTTGAAGAAGACGAATCATATGTGTGCGAAGGTGTCGTATCACATAACTGCACTGCGCCCACCTATTCACGCGACTCGTTTCATTCCGGCGTGATCGAGATCATTGTCAAGAAAGGCGCGCGGATGCGTTATACGACGATTCAAAATTGGTCTACCAATGTTTATAACTTGGTGACACAGCGCGCTGTCGTTCATGAAAATGCGACAATGGAATGGGTGGATGCTAACATCGGTTCGCAACTCACTATGAAATATCCTTCGTGCTATTTAGTGGGCGAAGGCGCACACGGCGAGATTCTTTCGATGGCATTCGCTGGAAAAGGTCAACATCAAGACACCGGCGGCAAGATGGTGCATGGCGCTCCCAATACCACTTCGAAGATCACTTCAAAATCAATCAGCCGCATGGGTGGTCGTGCTTCGTATCGTGGTTTGCTCAAAGTATATAAAGGCGCGCACGGTGCGAAGTCGAGCGTGGTATGCGATGCCTTGCTCATTGATGACAAGTCGCGTTCCGATACGTATCCCGTGATTGAAATTGACGAAGACGATGTAACGATTGGTCACGAAGCATCGGTGAGTAAGGTCGGTGAAGAGCAACTGTTTTACTTAATGAGTCGCGGCATCCCTAAAGAACAAGCCGAAGGTTTGGTGGTGGCGGGTTTTATCGAACCGTTGGTTAAAGAGTTGCCGATGGAATACGCGGTTGAATTAAATCGTCTGGTGCAATTACAGATGGAAGGATCGATTGGTTAATGACTCCCGATGTTAAGATCGCGCCCATCAAGCGCGTGATAATCACTACTCGCAAAACCGAAGAACCAAAACTCGCTTCACTCAACTTCACCGAAGCCGACGTGAAAGCGTTAAGCAAAATAAAAAAAGATCCAACGTGGTTGGCGAAGCGCAGACTCGATGCTTGGAAAAAATTTGCCTCGCTACCCATGCCCACGCTCAACGACGAGGCGTGGCGGCGCACAGACCTGCGCTCGTTCAAATGGAACGATGTGCAACTCTCTGCGCTTGATTCAAAATTTAAACCGAAGCGCGTGCCTGCCACCTATCTCAAACCATTAGTGGGAAAAGAACAAGGCGGACAGTTGGTGATCAACGCTGGCAAGATCGAATCAGGTGGCACCGCTTCCGCGCTCAAGCGCAAAGGTGTCATCTTCACCGATCTCCTCACCGCCGCCGCTAAGCATCCGACTCTGGTAAAGAAGTTTATGGGCAAAGCGGTTGCCGCTTCTGAAGGCAAGTTCGCCGCCCTCACCGAAGCGATGATGGAGAACGGCATCTTCCTCTACGTGCCGAAAAAAGTTGAAGTGACTCTGCCGCTTCATTCCATTATCTCTGTTTCAGGATCGAGTCGCTTTCACCGTATCTTGGTTGTGCTTGAGGAAGGCGCGTCGGTTACTTACGTTCACGAACTCGTCTCATCTGATAATAAAGAGAAGACTCTGCATACACAGATCGTTGAATTGTTGGTTGGCAAAAATGCGAATCTGAAATTTGTTGAACTTCAATCTTTGGGTATGAGCGCCTGGAACTTCACGCACGAGCGCGCCCGCGTGGGCAAAGATGGTAAACTCGATTGGATTTTCAGCGCGGCAGGTTCGCATCTCACCAAAAACTTTTCCGAGATCGATCTGGACGGTGACGGTGCATGGGGGCGCATGTCGGGCTTCTACTTCGCCGAAGGCGATCAACATCTGGATCACGACACCCAACAGAATCACAACGCGCCGCACACCACCAGCGATCTTTTGTTCAAAGGTGCGTTACGCGATCAGAGTCGCTCGGTGTGGCAGGGTATGATCCACGTCGCCCCCGGCGCGCAAAAGACCGATGGCTATCAGGCAAATCGCAATCTGGTTTTATCTAAAGCCGCCCGCGCCGATTCAATTCCGGGTCTTGAGATCATGGCAGACGATGTGCGTTGCACGCATGGCGCAACCGTTGGACAGCTTGAAGAAGAGCATATCTTCTATCTCATGTCGCGCGGGATGCCGCGCTCTGAAGCCGAGAAAGTATTGGTGGATGGCTTCTTCGATCCGATCATGCAGCGCATCGCCTTTGAAGGCGTGATCACTCGCTTGAAGAAACAAATTTTGCAGAAGATGAGCGAGTCGGGGAGTGGTGAATAGCATAGACACCGCGTGTTTTTAAAACACGCGGTGTCTTGATCGTATATGCCCAAACTTAACGTCGAACAAATCCGCAAAGATTTCCCCATTCTCTCGAGAGAAGTTAAACCCAACGTGCCTCTCGTCTATCTCGATTCCACTGCCACCGCGCAAAAGCCGTTATCTGTTATTGAAGCGATGAACAGCTATTATCGCTTGAGTAACGCCAACATTCATCGCGGCGTTCACACGCTCGCTGAAGAAGCCACAGCGCTCTACGAAAATGCGCGTGATCGAATCGCCAAATTCATCAACGCCAAATCGTCAAAAGAAATTATCTATACACGAAACGCTACTGAAGCGATCAATTTGGTGGCGTATAGTTGGGGCAGGGCGAACATCAAACAAGGCGATGTGATTGTGTTGACCGAGATGGAGCATCACTCTAACCTTGTGCCGTGGCAAATGCTCGCCGCCGAGAAGAACGCCAAGATCGAAATCATTCCCGTCACCGACGACGGCGAACTTGATCTTACTGTTTACGAATCGATTCTGAAACTGTCGCCGAAAATTATTTGCGTGACACAGATGTCGAATGTGTTGGGGACGATCAACCCTATTCAACAAATGGCGGCGAAGGCGCACGCCGTAGGCGCAATGATGATGGTGGATGGCGCGCAATCGGTTCCGCATTTTGCTGTTGATGTGCAAACACTGGGCGCGGATTTTCTTGCTTTCTCGGCGCATAAGATGTGCGGACCGACCGGCATTGGTATTTTGTGGAGTCGGCAACAGGTGTTAGAGGCGATGCCCCCGTTCTTGGGTGGCGGCGATATGATCAAGCGCGTGTATCTGCGTGAGTTCAAAGCGAATGATCTGCCACACAAGTTTGAGGCGGGGACTCCGGCGATTGCCGAAGCGATTGGTTTCGGCGCGGCGGTGGATTATTTAACGGCGGTAGGAATGGATTTCATCCATGATTACGAGCGAGAAATAATTGCTTACGCCATTGAACGGCTCGAAGAAGTTCCCGGCATAAAAATTTACGGACCTAAAGCGGAACGCAAAGGTGGCATCGCCGCCTTCTCCTTTGGTGGCGTTCACCCTCATGATGTGGCACAGATATTAGATTCGGATGGGGTCGCCGTGCGCGCCGGTCATCACTGTGCCATGCCATTGCATGATCGATTCAAGTTGCCCGCCACCACGCGCGCCAGCTTTTATCTTTATAACACCAAGAGCGAAGTGGATAAGTTGATCGAGGGACTCTATAAAGTGAAGAAGATGTTTGGATAAAAAAAGGAAATAAGGGACACTACTGGAAATAAGGGAAACAAGGGAAATAGGGGAAAGAAAGGAAACGGGGAATAGTCTTTCCTTTCTTTCCTTCTTTCCTTTCTTTCCTTTTGAATTCTATGGACGACATGTATCGTGAAGTGATCTTGGATCACTACAAGAACCCGCGCAACAAAGGCACGCTCGACCCCGCCGACTTTTCGTTTGAGGATGATAATCCATTGTGCGGTGACCGCATCCGCATTGATGTGAGGGTGGGGGAAGATAATAAAGTTAAAGAGGTGGCGTTCTCAGGTCAAGGTTGTGCTATCTCGCAAGCCTCGGCTTCAATGCTCACCGAACACATTATAGGTAAATCGCTCGACGAAGTGAAACAGTTGAGCAAGGATGATATTTTGGAGTTGTTGGGGATCGAATTGGGCCCGGTGCGGCTCAAGTGTGCCTTGCTTTCGTTGAAGGTTTTGAAAGCGGGCGTGTATGGAATTAAGGACGAAGATTGATCTAAACGAGAGACTTTCCTTGCTTTCCCTTGTTTCCTTTTGTTCCTGAAGGAAATAGTGGAAACAATGGAACAAAGGGAAATGTAAATATGGTTTCTTATCGAAATGTAATTGATCCAGAGCAAGCAGACTACTACGCGGTGGGCGCGGCGAGTGAATTAAAAAATGGCGAGCGCATGATCGTCGAGATTGACGGCGAGCCGTTGGCGGTGTTCAACATCGCCGGGACGTTTTACGCGATTGCCGATGTGTGTTCACACGACGATGGACCTGTGGCAGAGGGTGACTTGCAGAATGAGTTTGAGGTTGAGTGTCCGCGTCACGGGGCGCGCTTTGATGTTCGCAACGGCAAGGTGTTATCGTTCCCGGCAATTGTAGACATCCCGTCGTATCCGGTGAAAGTGGAAGACGGTCAGATCAAGGTCGGGTTGCCACCGGCGGCGCCACCTGCGAGTTGAGTTTTTCTTTGCATCCACAACTAAACTTATTAAAGCCGTGAGGTTTATGCCTTACGGCTTTTTGTTGGTCTACGACCTGCTTCAACCTTCTAAATGGGCGTGCCGTTTTTATGAGGAGTGATGACTCTCGTCCTCCCTGCGGCGTGATTGATGTGACTGGCGAGATCG
>CAKKQG010000301.1 GCA_919901875.1 Anaerolineales bacterium | reverse complement strand
TGTTGAGGCGATACAAGATTCCGAGTGAACCGTCCATCTTCTCTGTCACCGTCACGATGTGTCCGGCGGCGTAACGCCCGTCTTCACTCCAGTTGAAAAATTTGTCGAAGGGGCGGGCGACGATCTCGCCTGTGGCGCGATTGACGATCAACCCGCGACTGACGCGCTCAAAGAAATTCCAACGCGCTTCGTATTGCGCTTTGGGTGTGTAGTTGAAGATCAATAGATCGCCGTCGGCGTCCACAGACACTTCGCCGTATCGTTTCCAATCGGCGAAGCCCGAAGATGCCAGCGTCTGAATGTCGGCGAGAGAGGTGATCTCTGATGGCAATTTTTTCTTGTTCATGGATTGCATTTTACAACATCATTAACTGAACTTACGCACCTTAATCACGAATGACTCGAATAAACGAATACCACGAATTTTTCTTTTGTTTTATTCGTCAAATTCGGAACATTCGTGACACACAGTCCCCGAAGCACAGCGTAGTGGGATTCGTGATGAAAATTTCTGTGAACTACGTGAGTCCAGATTAAACAAAAACACCGAATGTTTTGCGAAACACTCGGCGTCTCCAATCTCTAATCTCCAATCTCTTTACATCTCCACTGTCTCAATTGCCTGCACCCGTATTGCCGAGACGCCCTCCACCGGACATTTAAGTTCGCAGATGCCACAGCCAATACATTTATCGTTGTGAACCACCGGACGTTGAATGAGCAATGTCTCGCCTCTATCTTTCCTCACATACACTTCATCCAGCGTGATCGCTTTCGGCGAGAGCGGGCACATTTCTTCGCACACGATGCACGGCGTGTTCTTGCCCCACGCCAAGCACCTGTCTTTGTCAATCACCGCAATGCCGATCACCGTCTTGCGTTTCTCTTCGAGACTCAACGGCGGTATCGCCTGCACCGGACACACCTGCCCGCACGAGTTACAGCCGTAATCACATTGTCCGAGTCGCGTCACCAAGATCGGAGTCCACAACCCTTCCGCGCCCGCTTCTGTCACCGAAGGTTGAATGGCATTCGTCGGGCACACGCGCACACACTCGCCACAGCGAATACATTTTGATAAAAGATTATTCTCGCGCCCACCCGGCGGTTGAATGAAATACTTGTGGATGAGTTGCGCGAAGGGATTCTTTTTCAGCAAAAAGACTCCCAACGTTGCCGCGCCGAAGATCGCCAGCGTCTGCCGCCTCTGTGGATCGTACGTGTTCCATTTTGCTGGAGCGGGAGCGAAGACGAACTCGTTGCCAAGTTGCGGGCAGATGGCTGTGCAATTCATACACATTGTGCACTCGCTCGGATCGCTATCGTAAGTGTTTTCCGGTTTGATGATTCCGGTGGGACACGCACGCGTACACGCCAGACATCCCGGACACTCTTGAGTGACGCGGCGTTTTACCAGTGCAACTTTACTCATCAACCCCAACATACTCCCCAGTGGACACAGATAGCGGCACCAAAAGCGCGGCGCGATCCAATTCAGCGCGATGATCACAATCAGCATCGTGACGTAGACCCAACCGTCGCGGTAGATCAACGATCGGATGGGAAGCCAGTTGGGGCGCAAAAACGAATCTACGATCATCACCCACTCGCCCGCGTCGGGGAAGTTTTGATAGGTCACTGTTTCAAGTTGCCGAATCCCTTCGTCAAGCGCGGGGTATAAGCCAACGGTGAACGCGCGGAAGAGGATCGTGATCGGATCGAAGATGAGGAGAGTCAAGTTGCCGAAGATCGCCGCGAACACAATAGCGATCAGCAAAATATGTTTGATGTTGCGCCAACTTTCGGGGACTTTGATCTTCAACCCGCGTTTGGGTTCAAACAGATCGAGCGTCGTGCCGAGCGGACACAGCCAGCCGCACCACGCTCGCCCGAAGACGAGTGTGAGGGCAACAGTGATCAATGCTAATGCTGATCCCGTTAATAAGACTCGTCCGGCAATCGCTTCGGCGAAGGTAACAAGTGGGTTAAGGCGAAACCATATATTGACGACATCAAAAGGCAAACCGTCTCGCTTCGTCCACACGAAGAGGGCGATGAAGGCGATGAAGGCGATCCATTGAATCGCTTGGCGCGAAATGATCGCCGGATTGTATTGCCACTTGAGTCGTTTGGGGAGCATAAAGAAGCCAATTCAAACTACAAACTACAAAACTGCAAATTTGAAATTTGAAGTTTGAGATTTTTGGAGTTGATGTTTGAGCCTTTGTGATTAAACATTGATCTCTTCAATCCTCAAACTCTTCCAATCGCTTCTGCCCAAACCCATCTTTGCGCCAGCGGTGATGTAAGCAATGTCGTCGGGTT
>CAKKQG010000300.1 GCA_919901875.1 Anaerolineales bacterium | reverse complement strand
CCCCTTCACCTTCCCCGTCTTCAAATCCAAATCCACATCCATGAACACCGGGCGAGTGGGCAAGCCGGGCATGGTGCGCATTGAACCTACTAACGGATACAAGAAGCCCGCGCCAACGCTGGCGCGAATGTCGCGGATGGGCAGAGTGAAACCACTCGGCGCACCTTTGATTTCCGGTTTGTCGGTGAACGAGAGATGCGTCTTCGCCATGCAGATCGGAATTCTGTCGAAGCCGAGTTTAGTGTAGAGTTCGATTTTCTTTTCTGCTTCGGGCGAATACTCAACTGCCCCTGCGCCATAAATTTCTTTGGCAATCGTTTCGATCTTCTGCTTGATGGTGATGTCGAGCGGATAGAGGAATTTAAATTTCTTAGGTTTGTCCGCCGCTATCACAACCGCCTTCGCCAATTCAACCGCGCCTTTGCCGCCGTGCATCCAGTGAGTGCATTTGTGAGCGCCCTCCGCGCCCGCTTCCACTGCCAACTTCTGCACCAACGCGATCTCGGCTTCGGTGTCGTATTTGAACGAGTTGACAGCCACGACCACTGGCACGCCAAACTTCTTGGCGTTGTGAATGTGGCGCACCATGTTCGCCGCGCCCGCCTCTAACAGCGCCAAGTTTTCTTCGGTGTAGGCTTTGTCGAGCGGCTTGCCCGCCACCACTCTGGGTCCACCGCCGTGCATCTTCAACGCGCGGATGGTGGCGACGATCACCACTACATCAGGGATCAAACCCGAATAGCGGCATTTGATGTCCATGAATTTTTCCATGCCGATGTCCGCGCCGAAACCTGATTCGGTCACCACGAACCCATCTTTGCCTACTAACTTCAAGGCAATTTGATCAGCGACAATGGACGATTGACCATGCGCGATGTTGGCGAAGGGTCCGGCGTGAACAAATGCCGGTGTGCCTTCCAGAGTCTGCATCAGGTTCGGCATGATGGCGTCCTTCATCAACACGGTGAGCGCGCCTGCCACGCCTAAATCTTCAGCCGTCACCGGTTCGCTGCGTGTGTTAGTGCCGATCACGATTCTGCCGAATCGCTCACGCATATCTTCAATGCCGGTGGTCAGGGCAAGGATCGCCATGATCTCACTGGCAACGGTGATGTCGAAGCCGGTGGTTCGCTCGTTACCTTTTTCGTCATCGCCTAACCCGATCTGGATGCGGCGCAGTAAACGATCATTGATATCCATCACTCGCTGCCACGTCAGGCTGGCGGGATCAATATCGAGACGGAACATGAGCCGCTTGTCGGCGGTGGAAAGGTCGGCTAACGTCTTGGCGGTGAGTCCAAGTTTCGCCAAGCGCTTGCGTTGTGAGTCAGTGAACTGTCCATCCACGGTGAGAGCCTTGCCGAGTTTGTCGTCGTCGGGTTGAGCGCGCTCGTGCAGCATACGCGCGTCAATCGCCGCCGCCAGCAAATTGTTTGAAGCGGTGATAGCGTGGATGTCGCCCGTCAGATGCAGATTAAAATCTTCCATCGGGATGACTTGGCTGTAGCCGCCACCGGCGGCGCCACCTTTGATCCCGAAGGTGGGACCTTGTGAGGGTTGGCGGATGCAGGTGAAAACTTTTTTGCCAAGATGCGCGCCCAATGCCTGACTCAGTCCGACCATAGTGGTGGACTTGCCTTCACCGAGCGGCGTCGGGGTGATCGCCGTCACGTCAATGTATTTTCCATTGGGTCGTTTGGCGAGTCGGTTGCGCACATCGAGATGCACTTTTGCTTTATAAGAACCGTAAAGTTCGAGTTCGTTTTGCTTTAACCCGACCTCTTCGGCGATCTGTGCAATCGGTTTAAGTTTGCCTGCTTGGGCAATGTCAATATCGGACGG
>CAKKQG010000299.1 GCA_919901875.1 Anaerolineales bacterium | reverse complement strand
CCGATTCAGGAATTTAATTGTGTGCGAAAACATCTTTCGCAGATCAAAGGCGGCGGGCTGGCGCGGATGGCGAGTCCGGCGAAAGTGATCTCATTGATTCTCTCCGATGTGATCGGCGATCCGTTGGATGTGATCGCTTCGGGTCCGACGGTGGGGGATTCGACGACGGTTGAGGATGCGCGTGAAATTTTGCGAAGACGAAATGCGCCGAAAAAATTTGAATCAATGCTGCATGAGACGTTGAAGCCGAATGATGAAGTTTTTGCGCGCGTGGAGAATCGACTCGTCGGGACGAATATATTGGCGCGAGAGGCGGCGGCGAGGGCGGCGCGGGAGTTGGGGTTTGAGGCGGTGTTGAGTGAGAGGGTGATTGAGGGGGAAGCAAAAGAGTGTGCGAGGGAGGTGGTTGAGGAGATAAGGGAGATAAAGGAAATAGGGGAAATAAAGGAAAGAGCGTTAATCTACGGAGGGGAGTCAACGGTGACGGTGAGAGGAAATGGAATCGGGGGACGCAATCAGGAGTTTGCGTTGAGCGCGGCGATTGAGATGAAGGGTTGGGAACAGGAAAAAGTTGTGGTGGCAAGTTTCGGGACGGATGGGGTGGATGGGATGACGGCATCCGCCGGGGCATTCGCTACAAGTGAGACGATGTCTCTCGCCGTTCAAAAAAAACTTGATCCCTTCACGTTGCTTGAGAACAATGATTCGCACACTTTCTTCAAAGCCATTGATCAATTAATTAATACAGGCGCGACGGGAACGAATGTCAATGATGTGGTGATCGCCTTGATTTACGACTTTTAAGACCGCGTCGGTTTTATCCACTCCACTTCGCTGCGGGACGCTTCGCGAAACCGACGCGGTCTCGTGATTGACACACGCGGTTTTTAACGGTAACGTACTTTCAAATTCTCTCAAGGAGGAGAACATGAAATTCAAATCTGTTTTGATGTTAAGTGTTGTGATGATGTTGGTGTTGAGCGCGTGCGCCACGCCGACAACCGAAGCGCCGAAGCCAACCGAGGCGCCGAAACCGACTGCCGCGCCACAAGCGACAGCCGCGCCGACTCAACCGCCCGCGCCCACCGAGCGACCCAAGACTCGTCTCTCGATTGCCACCGGCGGCACGGGCGGCGTGTATTATCCCTACGGCGGCGGATTGGCGAGTCTGATCAGCAAGAACATTAAGAACGTCGAAGCGGCAGCCGAAGTGACCCCGGCTTCGGTGGACAACATGAAGCTGATCGGCGCGGGCAAAGCCGACTTGGCGTTTGTGTTAGCCGACACCGCTTACGATGCCGTGGAAGGTCGCGGCTCGTTTAAAGATGGCGGCAAGATCGCCGGGCGCGCCTTGGCGGTGTTGTATTCCAACTACATGCACTTGGTCGCCACAGAAGATTCGGGAATCAAAACCGTTGCCGATCTTAAAGGCAAGCGGGTGAGCGTGGGCGCGGCGGGCAGCGGAACAGAAATTAAAGCCAACCGCGTGCTCGAAGCCTTTGGCATTGACGCCGAAAAAGATATCAAGCGAGAACGACTCGCCGTAGCCGAGTCGGCGGGCGCGATGAAAGATAAAAAGATTGACGCTTTCTTCTGGGATGGCGGCTTGCCCACGGCGGCAGTGCTCGATCTCGCCGCAACGCCCGGACAAAAAATTAAATTCATCAGTCAGTCCGACGCTATTGACAAGATGAATACCAAGTATGGTCCCTTCTACTTCAAGCTGACGATCCCCAAAGGCACGTATGCCAATCAGGATGCTGATGTGGATGTGGCTGGCACGGCGAACTTGCTCGTCGTGAACGAGAAGTTCGACGAGTCGCTCGCTTACGACATCCTCAAGATGATGGTGGACAAGCAAAGTGACGTGGCGTTGATCCACGCCGAAGCCAAGCGCTTTGGTGTGCCGCAAGCGACGGTTGGCTCGTCCATTCCGTTCCACGCCGGAGCGATCAAGTTTTACAAAGAAAAAGGCATCACGGTTAAATAGGGTCTAAGGGAAAAAAATGGAACTAAAGGGAAATAAGGGAACTAAAGGAAAAAGGGAACAACGGAAATGAAGGAAGCGGGCGCGCAAGCGATTCTAGTTTGTGCGCTCGTTTTTTTAATTCTGATCATGCCGATAGACGTGATCGAGGTGCGCGACGAAAGTGGCGCGCGGATTTTTTGCGGGAGCGGTGACACACGCTACATATCGCGCAACTCGATCTACGGTGTCACCGTCTCAGAAGTGTGGGCAATCCATTCAGGGGTCATCACCATCGTCAGCGTCAGCAGCACGCCCATTGTGTTGGACTATTACGGAATCGAATCGTATCGCATAAACGCCGACGGCACAGCAACAGGAACACCAAAAGACTTACACTATAATGAGGTGCGAATGAAAGCAACGCCGCGAGGGGAGCAAAAACTGGAAGTTGGACGTTGGACGTTGGAAATTTCGCGGAACTTTGAGGAGGGCAGTGTGTTGATCATTCGAGTAAAGAAGGCATGTTGAAAATTTCTGGTTGTTGATTTCTGATTGCAGATCAACTTATTCCGTGTCTTCATCCTTCATAATTCATCTTTCATCCTTTTGAGGTGATCATGTCCGAAGAAAAACCCATCATCGTCGAAGAAAAAGAAATCGTCCCCGTTATCAATCAAGAACAAGCCGAAGAGATCATTGAACAATTTGAAGGCGCGACGCGCACCCTGAAGAGCCCCATTGGATTAGGGATTTCATGGATCGCCGTCGCGCTTTCTGCTTTTGCGCTTTACGGCGCAGTCGGGATTGTGCCGCAACAATACATGCGGAGCATTCATCTTGGCATCGCCCTCGTTCTCGTTTTTCTTCTTTACCCCGCCATCACCAAAGACAAAGAGTGGCGCAAGAAAATCGGCGTCAGCGATGTGGTTCTCGCCGTGTTAAGCGTCATCGCCATCGGCTACATATTCTTGGATTTCGACAAATTTATTTATCGCGCCTCGCTGCCTAACAACGTAGATATTGTCTTTGGCGGCTTGCTGGTGTTGTTGATCCTTGAAGCCGTGCGCCGAAGTGTGGGCTGGCATCTTGCCGCGCTCATCGGACTCTTTTTCATTTACGGTCTCACCGGCTCGCGCGGCTTGATCCCAATTGACCTACCCGGCGCGTTTGGGCATCGCGGTTACGAACTGGATCGACTCATCGGTCACATGTATATGACGCTCGAGGGCATCTTCGGCATCCCGCTTGATGTGTCGTCGTCGTTCATCATCTTGTTCACGATCTATGGCGCGATACTCGATTATTCGGGCGCGGGAAAATTCTTTGTAGACTTTTCATTTGCGGCGTTGGGCAGTAAACGTACCGGACCGGGGCGCGTGGTCACGCTGGCATCGTTTCTTTTAGGGGGACCTTCGGGGAGCGGCGTCGCCACCACCGTCACGCTCGGCTCGATTGCTTATCCGATGTTGAGGAAAGCCGGATACGATAAAGAATCGGCCGGCGGGATATTGAGCGCGGGCGGCATCGGCGCGGTACTGTCGCCGCCGGTGTTGGGCGCAGCCTCCTTCATCATCGCCGAGTTCCTCAAGATCAGCTACCTGCAAGTGATCGCTATGTCGCTTGTGCCAACGCTGTTGTATTACTTGGGTATCTTTTTGATGATCGAACTCGACGCGCGCAAGTTCGGCATCCGCGAAGTGAAGATCGAAACGCTAC
>CAKKQG010000298.1 GCA_919901875.1 Anaerolineales bacterium | reverse complement strand
GTCCCTTTTTTCGCGCCAATCTTTAACAAGATTCCACGATCCACAAGATCGGTCAGATCGAGGCGCAACGTTTCGGGGCTGACATCGGGGCATATCTCACGATAATCGCGATTGGTGATGCTGCCATGTTCTTTGATATAGGTCAGGGCGCGCACCTGACGCTCGTTCATGCTCTTTGTCCACGCGCCGCCTGCGGGCGCCGCCTTCCGCTCCCGGGCGTTGAACAACGTCACCGTGAACGCGTGCGGCTGATCTTTAAACTTGGGCGGCTGATGCCCGCGCTGCACCATCTCTTCGATCATGCGATCAATGCCCAAGCCCAACTCTTCGATATACCCCCACTGAAAAAGTCCGGCAACGATGCGCGGGTTGCGCGAGAAATGTTCTTCCACCAAATTATCAACGGTGATGAAGCCGGGGAGTCCGCCGGGGCTGATCAACTCCATGCGATCCGAATACATTCGCACTTCGATTCGCCGTCCGCGCAAACGATAATCACGATGGCACACGGCGTTGACCAACGCTTCGCGCACAGCAAAGGGTGGGTACTCGGTGATCTCTTCACGCTCCAAACCTTTAACCACCGCGCCCATCGCCATCTCTTCATAGATCACTTGCCACGCGCGTTCAATGACTCTTGCCAGTGGTCCCGTGATCTCTTCGCGTCGTCCATAACCTGCCAAGCCGTCTTCGCCGCGCGGCTCCGTTCCAATAAATTTTACAAAGACAAATCCGCTTTGATGAATGAACTGTTGCGGGTTCTTACCAAATAACAACATACCCACGACAGTGGGTTTGTTTTGCGAATCAAGTGCGCCGATCTCATGCAACACTTCATCAGGCGTGCCGCTGATCGTTTTCTTCTGCCGCACTTGGCGTTTCTCAATGTATTCGGCGATCACGGCTTCGTCGAGATCATCGCGCGTCGCGCCCGGCACTGCTTCTAATTCGTAATCGCCCGAAGATTTTGTCGCCGCCAGTTGTCGAATCTGGTCGCCGCCGAGCGGGTGATTTTCTGTGCCCATGCGAACAATCACGCGACCATCTTGCAACGAATGTAGCTCAGCACTGCGCGCGACTTTGAGCGCATACACCGTGCCTTGTGCGCCCTCCATCTGTTCCCAGTTGATGTGAACCACCGGACGGCACAAACGAGTGGCGTTACGCACGATGCTTTCCACTTCTTCGGGGAAAAGTTTTCCGCGCATCTTGCCCGCCTCATCCACGCCGATCATGATCGTGCCGCCGTCACTGTTGGCAAACGCGGCAAGCAGTTCAGCGAGAGGTTCGGCTTTCGCATCAGGCAGGTAAGCCAACATTTGGCTTGAGGGGCGGAGGGTGGGGGAGGACATTATTGCCCTTGCTTCCTCAAGTCATCCAAGACGCGTTGAATCAACTTATCGCTAATCCAAATATCATCGCGTTCTCGTAACGACTGAAAGATGAGTTCTACTTCTTCAAGGGACAAAACCTTCTTTTTGAAAGCATCCACAATTGCGCCAAGAGTGCCTTTGACCTTCAAACCCAAATTTTCTGATTTCTCCCGCGCCAGTGCATCATCCATTAAAACTAAATCGGCGATTTCTTTCAGCCCCAAATGAATAACGTGCCTTTCGCCTCTACCCAATGGCAAATCTCGCACTCGCTCATCAAGTTCTTGGTCACTAATTTCGACGATAATGATCTCGTTCCTTCGTACTGCCAATTGAACTGTATAAGCGTCTTGTTGTCCGGTTTCCAACCCACGCGTGACGACCTCATCATAAACTGCTGACGGTATTCGCGTTTGTCCATAAATCTGATGTAACAAATTGAGGGCGTTGATTTTACCTAACGCCATTAAGGGACCCGAATCAACAATGACCTTCATAGCAATTCTGCTTGTGCCATCTGGTCAGTCCATCTTGGTTGAATACCAATCGCTCTTGCTTGCCGGATCATTTCCCTTAGCGACAACCCCGCTATTTCGGCAGAACGCTCAAGAGAAACTACACCTTTGCTGTAAAGTGTTAAAGCTTCTTGAGCTTTTAATTGAGTTAATCCTAAAAGGATCACCTCTCTTAGGTGATCTGGACGTTGACGAAATTCTTTTGCTAAGTCTTCTGGCAGTTCAATGATAACTTGTTCCATAGTTTACTCCTTTGAAGAGTCGAAACTGATCCTGCTATGAATATATCACAACCCCGAATCAGAGAGACGCGCTAGTGGCGCGTCTCTAAAAAATCATTTGCTCTCGCTCACCGCTTCCGCTTGAGAGTCGGCAACAGTTTCAGTTTCTTTCCCATTCGCCTTCTCATCCTGCTCGGTCAATTTCATATCCGCCGCAGAGAGGCGAGCGACGGAGGCGACGGTGTCACTTCCGTTGAGGTTGATCACTTTGGTACCCATTGTGGCGCGACCCGCTTGGCGGATGCTGGCGACTTTAGTGCGTAAGGCGATGCCCGCCACCGTGATCACTGTGAGATCGTCGTCGGGATAAACCACACGCGCGCTGACGATGCGCCCAATCGCTTTCATGCTCTTGTGGGCAATCGTGGCGATGCCGCCGGTGGCGCGACCCTTCGCGGAGTATTCCTTCAACGGCGTGCGCTTGCCAAAACCTTTTTCGGTCATAACTAAAAGGTCAGCGTGTGGATCCACCACTTCCATCGAAGTGATGAAGTCGCCTTTCTTCAGGCGCATGGCTTTCACACCAGAGGCGGCGCGCCCCATCGGGCGCACGCTGTTGGTTGAGAATCGCAACGCTTGCCCCCTCTCGGTGATGATGATGATCTCTTGCTTTTCGAGAGTCGATCTCGCCCAACCGAGCTCATCGCCTTCTTCAAGATTGATGGCGATCAAACCACTCGGGCGCACTGCGGCGAACTCTTCAATGGCGATACGTTTGATCTTGCCGTTGCGCGTGACCATCGTGCAGTAATCGGCGGCGGCGAAATCGTGCACGGGTAATGCCGCCGTGACTCTTTCGCCTTGTTCGAGGGCGAGAATGTTGGCGAGCGACACGCCCTTATCGGTGCGATCCGCTTCGGGGATTTGATAGGCTTTCTCCGAATACACTTTGCCTTTGTCAGAGAAAAACAAAACGGTGTCGAGCGTGCGCGCTGGAAATAAAAATTCAACCGTATCTTCTTCGCGCAAGTCTTGCCCGATGACGCCCTTGCCGCCACGCCCTTGGGCGCGATAGGCTTTCGCCGGAACACGTTTGACATAACCACGCGCGGTGATCGAGATCAATACGGACTGATCGGCGACCATGTCTTCCACGCGCAGCTCTTCAGTGGCTTCAAGCGCGATGCGCGTGCGTCTGCCGTCACCGTACGTCCCCGCCA
>CAKKQG010000297.1 GCA_919901875.1 Anaerolineales bacterium | reverse complement strand
TAGAATAATGAACAATGAAACAATGAACAATGAACAATGAACAATGAACAATGAACAATAGACTTTATTGAGAATAGTTCTTTACACGTTTAGAATGTTGTGGGAGGTAGATTTCTAATCCGCTGTCGGACATTTTTCTGATCCCAACCAATATTCTGCATGGACGCAAGGGAGTCGCACACGCGCTAGCAGTTAGGGCTTGGAACAATGTTCGGGAGCGGATTAGAGTGCCGGAACTACATTACCTTCTATATTCCCGATAACGTTTATTTCCCCAGTCCCCTTGAATCAATCTCTCAAATCCAACATCTTCCATCTCTACCTGGATGTCTTTTGGTATGGCATCTTTGTAGGCAGCACGTTCACGTTCATCGGAGTCTATCTCACCCGCCTCGGTGCCAGCAGCTTTCAGATCGGTCTGCTCACCGCGGCTCCGGCGATTGTGAATCTAATCATTTCACTCCCGATTGGTCGCTGGCTCGAAGGTCGCTCGTTTATCCAAACCACGTTCCAATTGGCGATCTGGCATCGGGCAGGATTCGTGTTGACGTTCTTGCTGCCATCACTCATCACCGGCAACGCCGATCAAATTTGGGCATTCGTCTCGGTGGTGTCGGTCATCTCCATCGCCGGTGGCGCGGTCACGGTCTCGTTCAACTCCATGTTCGCCGAAGTCGTGCCAAGCGAGATGCGGGCGCACGTCGTAGGTCGCCGCAGCGCGTTGGTGGCGTTGACCAGCGTTGTCACCTCGTTTGTATGTGGGCGAATACTCGACTCGTTGATCTTCCCTTTAAATTATCAGATCGTATTCGTGCTTGGATTCATCGGCATGGTGATCAGCGGCTGGCATCTCGGGCGGATTCGCAAAACGGATTCTTCGGCGACGCCGCCGACTCCGGCGCAGCCTACGATCCAAGTTGCGCCGCCGATGTCGGCGCGAGCGGGTGATGGGCGTTTGAGCGGCTTGCGATTCGGCGGCAGCACCTTGATTCGGTTCGACGTATTGCGCGGATCGTTTCGCTATTTTCTCATCTCGTTTTTTCTTTTCTACACGTTTCAATATGTGCCGGTGCCGTTGTTCCCCCTCACGTTTGTGCGCGTGCTTCATCTCACCGATGGCGAGATCAGTTTAGGCACCGGCGTTGTTTTCTACGTTGCGTTTCTGATCACGTCAATGAGTCTCGGTTGGTTCACGACGCGCTTCGGCAATCATCGTGTGTTGGTGGCGAGCGCGATCATCTATTGCGCCTATCCGATTCTGATTGGCGTGTGGGGGACGAAAGAATCATTTTGGCTGGCGTCGTTCATCGGCGGCGGAACATGGGGCGTGTTGGCGGGCGCGTTGATCCATCGCCTGATGGAGAGTGTGCCTGAGAATGATCGTCCGGCGCACATGGCATTGCACAACATCGCTCTCAATCTTGGAATCTTGTTTGGCTCGATGATCGGTCCCGTGTTAGGCGCGTGGTTCGATCTCCGCACGGCGATGATCATCAGTGGCGTGTTAAGATTCTTGGCGGCGATGATGTTGGGCGTTTGGGGATGAGGCAATGAACAATGCAACAATGAAGAATGAACAATGAAACAATGAACAATGAAGAATGAACAATGAAGAATGAACAATGAATCGTAGACATCTTCTTCTTCTCCTTTCCCTCTTTTCCCTTATTTCCTTTCTTTCCTTCGCTTTCTATCTCCGCGCCGAAGACCTTGCCCGTTATCGCGCCGAGATTCGTGAACGGGGCGACGTGGCAAAGGCGCAAGCTCAAGCGCGAGTCGATCTCTCGAAGAAGTTGGCGGCTGCCGCGTTAGAGGTGAAACAAAATGATGTGGCGTTGTTGTTAGCAGTCGAAGCGTTTAATGCTGAAGACACTTACGAGTCCCGGCAAGCGTTGTTGACTCTGGCGCAACGCCACGACGTGATTCAAATCGGCAAGCCGCTTGAACACAATGATTGGGTGTTCAACTTAACGCTGAGTCCGGATGGCGAAATGTTGGCGACGGCGGGCAAAGATAATTCTGTTTATTTGTGGGACATCAAAACGCAACAGTTAATTGCTAAACTGAAGCACACCGACTGGGTGAATGGCGTCGCCTTCAGTGCCGATGGCAAACTGTTGGCGGCTGGCACGCACGATAATGTGTTGACGATCTGGGACACAGCGGCGCACGCTCCGCGAAAAGTTTTTGAGATCCCCGAGGCGCACGACAGCGTGATCTTCAATCTTGCTTTTGCGCCCGATGGCAAAACGTTGATTAGTGTCAGCCGCGACAAAACGATTCGGGTGTGGGATGTAGAGAAGGGGAACGTGATCGGCGATCCGTTAACCGAACACACGGATTGGGTGTTGAGCGTAGCCTATTCGCCGAATGGAAAATTTTTTGTGACGGGCGGCGATAAGACCGTGCGCGTGTGGGACGCCAAGACTCTCAAATCAATTCCGTTGAAGGGACATTCGCTCTTCATTCACGGTGTCGCCGTCTCTCCCGATAGCACCCGCATCGCTTCGGCGAGCCGCGACAAAACGGCGCGGGTGTGGGATGCGGCAAGCGGCAAGCAGATTTTTCAACTCGATCATCCTGATTGGGCAATGGCGGTAGCCTTTTCGCCGGATGGAAAAATGATCGCCACGACGAGTCGGGATCGGTTGGTGAGATTATGGGATATGAAAAGTGGAAAGCTGATCGGAGAGTTGAAGGGGCATACCGATTGGGTGGACGGGGTTGCCTTTAGCGTTGATGGCGACACCTTGATCAGCGGCGCGCGCGACAACACGGCGCGTGTGTGGAACGCCAGTCCGCGCGCGTGGAAAGAATCGGCGTGTAAGATCGCCAAGCGTGAATTGACGAATGAAGAATGGAAGCAGTATTTGGGAAATGAAGCGGCTCATTCTATTTGTAATGGATGAATTATGAAGGACGAATGACGAATGACAAATGACGAATGACGAATGACAAAATGAACTTGGTAATTATCGGTGGGGGCGCGGCGGGCTTCATGGCGGCGATCACGGCGGCGGAAGCGAATCCGCGCGCGA
>CAKKQG010000296.1 GCA_919901875.1 Anaerolineales bacterium | reverse complement strand
AGCAGGCTAAAGCGGCGAGACTTAACATCATCACAAAGAAGAACGAAACTCTTAATACTGAAACGTAGCTTTTCATCTTTCTCTCCTTATACTAACAGGTGACAGTCACTTTGAATTATTTTTTACTTGAAAAACTAGCGAAAAAAGTGACTGTCACCTTATTTCGAAAATGATTCAGACCTTCGAGATCATTACGACCCGAAGGTCTGAATACTAAAAGCTATTTCGATTTACCCGTAACACCTTCTAGCAATTGTTCGGTGTACCACACGGTCTTGTCGTCGGCAGTTGCACCTGCCTTGACGAACTCTTTACCATCTTGATACTTGAGCGGTCCGGCAAAAAGATTGAGCTTGCCCGAAGCCAGATCGGCGATGAAGGCATCGAGGCTCTTCTTGCTATCAGCAGAGAGCGCTTTGCCATCTACCCAGCCGACATGGCTGGTCTTGGGATCGTTGATGTTCTTCCAATCGGGCCCGTTCCAATCCCACGATTGCTTCCATTTACCGTCTCGTACTTCGGTGACGGTCTTGGTGTATGCCGGAGTCCAATTGAAGTACGGCACACCCAAGCACACGGCTTCAGATTCCTTACATCCGCCGATGTAATCGTAAGGGATCGCCCAGACTTTCTTGCCGGCTTTGGCGCGTTGACCGGCGACGACCAATGCTTCAGTGGTGTCAATGCCGGAGAGAACAACGTCCGCGCCCTTATCGAAGAAACCGTTCACGACTTGAGTCGGATCGAGGGTGACGCCGGGGATGTTGAACCAAAAACCGATCCAGGTCACTTCAAATTTTAACGGCGTGCCTTTCTTGCCGAGTACGTTCTCCCAGCAATGCTTGGCGCCAAGATATACGCTGTTTGTTAAACGGCGAGTCTCGGCATCAATGAGCGGTCCCAAATAAGCAATGCTGCCGGTTTGGGTGGTGAGGGCGGCGGCGCAACCGGCGATCATCTTGCCGTATTCCATGCGCCCCATAAAGTTGCCCACATTCGCCGGGGCCGATTTATCCAACACGGCATCACCGCTGATGTGAATGAACGTCACACCGGTGTGTTTCTTGGCGGCGTTGTTCGTGCCATCCTTAAACTCAGCAGAGTTGGTGAAGATCACTTTCGCGCCTTTGGCGACCAGATCATCGGAGACCTGTTCAATCGTCACGCCGGGGCGATCTGCCGGATTCACTTTGTCAATCCAAACGAGATCGGTGTTCGGCACATTCTTCAACACGTCTTGCGCCGCTGTCCAATGCGCTTCGTTCCAACCGTGATCTTCTTTCGGTCCAACCATGATCAAGCCAAAGACAAATTTCTTGGGCGCTTCAGTAGTCGGCGCTGCACAAGCAGAGATGATCATAGTTAAAGGAATCATCACGCTCATCAGCCACCATAATTTGTTAGTCTTCATATCAGATTCTCCTCTTAAAATATATAGGGAAACGGCGATCTCTTAACAACCATGGAAAGTATACGCGATACGTCACCTCCTTTTCCAAACGTCAAGGAACGATCCAAGTTCCGGTTTCACCGGCGAGGGCGCGAGCAATGTTCTCCGGATTCGTAATGAGAGCTTGCGAACCACCGCGCTCGAGGAACCAAATAATCGCCTGAACTTTTGGACCCATGCTGCCTTTTGCAAAATGCCCCTCCGCCATGTAGTGACGCGCTTCGGCAAGCGTGATGCGCTCAAGCCATTTTTGATCGGGCTTATTGTAATTCAATGCCACCTTTTCAACAGCAGTAGAAATGACGAATAAACCCGCTTGAATGCTATTCGCAAGTAACGCCGAGGCATAGTCTTTGTCGATCACTGCCTCAACGCCCACCAGTTCACCTTGTTCATTTTCCACAACGGGGATGCCGCCACCTCCTACCGCAATCACCGTCGTGCCAACTTTGATCAATGACTCAATCGTCGCCCGTTCGATGATCTGTTTAGGAAGCGGCGAAGCGACCACGCGCCGCCAACCGCGCCCGGAATCTTCAACCACATGCCAACCATCTTTCGCGCGCTGCGTCTGCGCGGTAGCTTCATCCATGAATGAGCCAATTGGTTTTGACGGACTCTGAAATGCCGGGTCGTTTTTATCCACCAATGTTTGCGTCACCACAGTGGCAACTTCTTTTTTGATGCCGCGTTTTCTGAATTCGTTGTGCAACGCTTTTTGAAACATGTAGCCGATTGCGCCTTGCGTATCTGCGCCGCAGGCGTCGAGAGGAACTTCGTGCAATTCGTGGCGAGAGAGTTCGGAACGGCGCAAGATGAAACCCACTTGCGGTCCATTACCGTGAGTCACGATCACATCCCAGCCATTTTGAATCATGTTGGCGATGTGCCTCATGGATTCGCACGCGGCAATATATTGATCTTGAACCGTTCTATGTTTTTCGTCTATGATGAGTGAGTTGCCGCCAACGGCGACGACGGCGATTTTGTTTGGCATTATTTTCCTTCCGTAGGGGCGGGGCTTGCCCCCGCCCAATGCGGGCAACCGCAAGGGTTGCCCCTACAAAATTACCCCATCGTAAGCGCCATCACCGCTTTTTGCGCGTGCAAACGATTCTCGGCTTCATCATAGACAACGGAGTGAGGACCATCAATCACTTCGTCGGTCACTTCGAGCCCGCGATCAGCGGGTAAGCAGTGCATGTAAATCGAATCATCTTTGGTGAGCTTCATACGCCGCGCGTCGGTGATCCAACTCTTGTATTTATCAATCAACGCTTTGCCTTCTTCTTTGCCCGTCGTGGTGAGGAGCGGTCCCCAGCTCTTGGGATAGACCACATCGGCATCCTTGAACGCTTCGTCCATATTATCGGTCACTTCAAAACCCACTTTATATTTCTTGGCATTCTCGCGCGCCATATCCATGATCTCCGGCATGAGTTTAAATTCCGGTGGATGCGCCAAGACCACGTCACAGCCGAAGCGGGTCATTTGCAGAATCAAAGATTGAGGCACGGAGATGGGTTTGCTGTAGGAAGCGGCATATGCCCAGGAGACCACGACTTTCTTCTTGCGAAGATCGCGTCCCTTTTTTTCAATGACGGTCATAATATCCGCCAGACATTGAAAGGGATGATAGACATCACACTGCATGTTGAGAACGGGCGCGCGACTGGCTTTGGCAACTTCGTTCTCATACTTGTTGCCGAACTGCCAATCACATTGGCGAATGGCGAGTCCATCATAGTAGCGTCCGAGAATCTCGCCGATCTCTTTCGCCGTATCACCGTGTGAGATTTGCGTAGTCTCCGAATCAATGAAGGCAGCGTGACCGCCCAACTGTGCCATGCCCGCTTCAAACGATCCGCGCGTGCGGGTGCTAGTGAAGAAGAACAGCATCGCCAGAGTCTTGTCGCGCAATAAAGCGTGCGATTCGTTCAACGCGCGTTTGCGTTTAAGATCCCACGCCACGTCTAATACGGTTTCGACTTCCTCTTTGCTGAAGTCAAGGTCGCCAATAAAGTCTCGACCACGAAAGTTAGTTTGCATTTTTAAATATCTCCTTGATTATTGATTTAACGGTTATTTGAGCAACGAAGGCAAGACAGCGTAGAATTCCGTCGCCTTCACCATGTCGTCGAGTGAAACCGAATCGTTGACAGTGTGCGCCGTCACTTCATCGCCGGGACCAAAACCGATGGACGGAATTTTTGCTTTGCCCGCCCAATAGATTCCATTGGTGCTGAAATTCCATTTGCCGCTCGGCACGTCGGGCAAGCCAATATCTTTTCGGGCTTGCAAACCTGCTTGCACCAGCGGATGTGAGTCTTCGTAAGCCCACGCCGGAAAGTATTTATCAACCGGAAAGACAAAGCCGGTGTAAGACGGATCATCGTAGAAAAGTTCTTCCACTTTGATTGCGTCGCGGTGTTCGGGCGGGATGAGCGAGCGCACTTGTTCGACGGCGGCGTTCTTGTCTTCGCCAAAAGTGAGGCGGCGATCAATGAAGATGGTCGCCTCATCCGGCACAGCGTTGATGCTCGGAGTCTTCACGGTCATATCGCTCACGGTGATCTTGCCGTGACCCAGAAATTCGTGATCGCCAAGTTTGGGTTCGAGATCGCGGATGCCGGCGATCACATCTAACAGCTTATAAATTGCGTTGTCGCCAAGATGATTGCTGGCGGCGTGCGCGCTCCGTCCTTTGGAAACAACTTTCATCTCCACCCGACCTTTATGCCCACGATAGACTTGCATCTTCGTCGGTTCACCGATCACCACAAAATCGGGGCGCACTTTGGGATCCACTTCGACAAAAACATTTGGCGCAATACCATCGCACCATTCTTCTGCATTGCCGTGATACATGATTGTCCAATCATCAAGCAAACCGAGATCGCG